>JAHFRO010000124.1:0-1547 GCA_023266245.1 Betaproteobacteria bacterium
GCGTGGGCCCGATGATGCGCGCGGTGATGTCCACGTTGCCGCCGGGCGGATACGGCACGATCAGCCGTATCGGTCGTGTCGGATAGTCTTGCGCCGCGGTGCCAAACGCGATGGCGGACGACAGCGCTGCAAGCACCGTGAATAGTCTTATCATCGTTTGTTCCTCCGTCGGCAGTCGGGTTGGGGCGGTCAGCCGGCGGCGCGCGCAGGCTGGCGCACCACCTGATCAAACTCCACTCCCGGCAGCCGCTCGAGCTGCCACAGATCTTTGAGCAGCGCGCGCGCCGCGGCTTCGCCCAGCACCGGCGTCGCCAGTTCGAGGTACTTGTCGTTCAGCTCCTCGTCGCTGAGCGGCATCTCGGGATCGCCTTTGCGCGTCGGCTGGAAGTGCGAGAACTTGCGGCCGTCGTGCGTCTCGATCTCGATCCTGGCCGCGCGCTGGCGGGGGAAACCTTTGGAGAGCTCGGGATCGGCGACGAGCTCGATCTTCTGCATCAAGGCCCGCACTTCCGGATCGCCGAGCCGCTCGGGCTGGAACGCGTTGAGGCGCACGCTGCCGTGGACCAGCGCGTGCGCCACGACGTACGGCAGGCTGAACTTCGCCTGGTAGGCGCCCTCCGGCTTGAAGTTGTCGATGATATCGAGGCCCGCCTGGTAGGTCGCGAGCCTGATCCCCTTGATGTCGCGGTGGGTGAACCCATGCGCGTGCTTCAGGTGCAGCACGCCGTCGATCGAGGGGAAGGCGTGGCCGCAGCAGCCGTGATTCTTGAAGGTGACGCGCGTGATGTGATAGTCGGTGCCGAGGCCGCGGGTCGCCTTCGACCAGTCGGGGTTGACGCTCATCGCCGCGCCGAACCCCACTTCGCCCTCGAGGATGTCTGGTACCCCGGTGACGCCCTTCGCGGCGGCCATTGCCGCGAGCGCTCCCGCCTCCGCCGCGTGCCCGCAGTGCAGCGGCTTGGCCATCGCCTGCGAGCGGAACGCCTGCTGCAGTCCCGAAGCGAAGGTGCCGGCGTTGCCGAGTGCGTGCATGAACTGCTCGCGGTTGCAGCCGAGGACGGTGGCGGCGGCAGCAGCGGCGCCGAGGCAGCCGACGGTGCCGGTGATGTGCCAGAACCGGTAGTGCGAGGGCATCACCGCCTCGCCGATGCGGGTCGAGACCTCATAGCCCACGATCACGCCGCGCAGGAACTGCTCGCCGGTCGCGCCCTGCGCTTGTGCCACGGCTAGCGCCGCGGAAATCACCGGGCTGCCCGGGTGGTAACTGGCGTCGCGGTAGACGTCGTCGAACTCCACCGAGTGGGAGGCCGCGCCGTTGATGAGCGCCGCGGCGCGCAGCGTGGCGCGGCGGCCTGAGGCGAGCCGCGCCCGGCCGCGGTCGAGCTCATCGGCGAGCGCCTGCTCGAGCAGCACTGCCGGCGGGACACGGCTGCCCGGCAGCAGGGAAGCGTACCAGTCGATCACCGCGCGCTTGGCATGATGAATGACTTCGCGCGGCAGCTTCGAGGCCTGTTCGTTGACCGCGTAGTCGGCGATTTGCTGCAGCA
>JAHFRO010000124.1:1647-6880 GCA_023266245.1 Betaproteobacteria bacterium
TTGATCTCGGCTTCCAGCACGCGCGGCGTGACCGACGCGAGCTGCGAGAATGCGCTCACCGCTTCCGCCAGCGCGTCGCAGTCGCCTCTCGGCAGGTTGCGGTAGCCGCGGATGATCGCGAGCCCCTTCACTTCCTCGATCATGCGGCCCGCCTCCGCTTCCGAAACCGGCGCGAGCCGCACCGCGAAATCGCGGTAGACCTCGGCGAGCACGCCGCCCGTGCCGAGCACGATGACCGGCCCGACCTGCGGATCGTGCTTGTAGCCCACGATCACTTCGGCGAGTCCCCGCTCCATACGCTGCACCAGCACGCCCTCGATGCGAGCATCTTTTTTATAAGCGCGTGCGTTCACGAGAATTTCCTCGTATGCCGCCGCCAGTTCCTTATCGGACGTCACGTTGAGCCGTACCGCGCGCGCTTCGGTCTTGTGCGCGATGTCGGGGGAGAGGATTTTCGCCACCACCGGGAACTCGAGGCCGACCGCCTGCTCCGGCGCCGTGATCACCTCGGAGGCCGCGGCCGGCACGCCGAGGGCGGAGAACACGCGGCAAGCTTTGTGCTCGTTGAGCCGCCGCGCGGCACCCAGCTGCGCCTGCGCCGCTGCGACGCGCGCAGCGTCCGGCGCGGGGGTGTCCGCCGGCGCGCGCCAGTCGCGCCAGGCGTGGATCGCGTCCGCGCACGCTTCCGGCGTGCGGAAGGCGGCGATGCCGGCCTCGTTGAGCAGCTTGAGCGAGGTGTCGGCCTGCGGCGCGCAGAACACCGCGAGCGGCTTCGCCTTCGGCGTCGCCTCCACGATCGGCTCGATCGCGACGTGCGGCTGGAACTGCGAGGAGCTGCCCACGGCCGCGAGCACGAGGTCGCAGTGGTCGGAGGCGAGCAGGGCGTTCAGCACCGGCGCGTAGATCTCCTTCCTGGCGCCCGCGAGGGTGAGATCGGTCAGCCGCGCGCGCCCGATCCGGATGCCTTTTCGGGCGAGCCCTGCGATCACCTGCTCGGTCGGGGGCACCACCTCGACCCCGTACACGCCCAGGCGGTCCACCACCGTCGCTGCACCCCCGCCGGTGGTCGTCATCACCGCCACGCGGTGGCGCGCGGAGGGCTTCTGATGCGCGACGAGCGCGGGCAGCTCGAACAGCGTCTCCAGCAGCTCCACGCGCAGCATGCCGTGGGCGCGGAAGAAGGCGTCGGCGGTGTCGTCGGAGCCCGTCATCGCGCCGGTGTGCGAGGACGCGAGCTCGACGCCGACCTCCGAGCGCCCGAGCTTGTAGACGATGACGGGCTTGCCCGCGGCATAGGCGCGGCGCGCGGCGCGCGCGAGCCGCTCGCCATCGCGCACCGTTTCCATGAACAGCAGGATGGTGTGCGTGTGCGGGTCGTCCACCAGCATCTCGGTGATCTCGCCGACGCTGATGTCGGATTCGTTGCCGACGGAGACCAGCTTCGAGAAGCCCAGGCCCCGGCCCTGGCCGCGCGACATGAGGCTGCCCATCATGCTGCCGCTCTGTGACACGATCGCCACCGGGCCGGGCGCGACGTCCGCCTTCTCGAGCACGGCGTTGACCGACAGCGCGAGGTGCGCCTGGGTGTTGACGAGCCCGATGCAGTTGGGGCCCAGCAGGCGCACGCCGCTCGCGCGCGCAAGCTTGAGCAGTTCGGCCTGCCGGTGGCGGCCGGCTTCCCCGGTCTCGGCGAAGCCATCGCTGAAGATGGTGACGACCGGGACCCGCTTCTCGCAGCACTGGGCGACCGCACCAAGCACCGCCTCGGTCGGCACCATGATGAAGGCGTGGTCCACCGCAACCGGCACCGCGCGCAGGTTGGGATAGGCCTTATCGCCGAAGATCTCCTTGCGCCCGGGATTGACGGGGAACACGCGGCCGGCGTAACCGTGCTTGCGGAGAAACCGCTGCGGGCGCGAGGTGTTCTTCCTTGCGTCGCCGGAAGCGCCGATCAGCGCCACGCTCTTGGGCGCGAACAGCGCCTGCGCCAAGAGGGAAGGGGATGCTCCCGGGTTCTTCATAAGAAGACCAAAAGCTTTACTGCAAAGGACGCCAAGGACGCAAAGGAGCGACGAAACGGGAGAATAGATTACGACGAAAATAGTTGACTCGCCCCGACCGCATCGTTCACGGTTTGCGCAAGGCGCGGAATGAGAAAGCCGCCTGCTTGAGATCTGGGCGAACCCGGGTCAATGTCGTCCCTCTGTTTCAGTTCTTGATTTCCTTGGCGTCCTTCGCGTCCTTGGCGGTTCAGCTTTTCTCCGACTTCGGCGGACGTTGTGAAAACGTCCGCTCGAAGACGGATTCTGCGATGCGGTTCTTCAGTATCTCGATCGAGCCGCCGGCGATCATCCAGCCGCGCGTCTTGCGGAAGCACCACTCGACGAGCGTGTCCTCGGTGTAACCCATGCCGCCCATGATCTGCATCGCCTCCGAGCAGATCTCGAACCCGACCTGATTGCAGAACGCCTTGGCGATCGCGGTCTCCTCCGCCGAGGGGAAACCGCGGTCGGCATTGACCGCCGCGCGGTAGACGAGCAGCTGGCCCGCGTCGAGCTTGATCTTCATGTCCGCGAACTTCCACTGCAGCCCCTGGAACTCGCACAGCAGCCGCCCGAACTGCTTGCGCTGCAGCGCCCATAGCCGGGCGGTCTCATAGCAGTAGCGGCCGAGCGCGAGCGAGCGCGCGGTGTTGCCGATGCGCTCGACATTGAAACCGGCGATCTGCTTCTTGAAGCCGCCCTGCTTGAGCACCACGTTCTCGGGCGGCACGTAGACCTTGTCGAGCCAGGTGGTGACCCATTCTTCGCCGTTCAGGAAGCGTGAAGGCTTGCCCTGCTTCACGCCCGGCGCGGTGCGCTCGATCAGCACCGAGCCGATGCCGTCCACTCCCGGTCCGAAGCGCACGTAGGTGAGCATCACGTCGGCGTACGGGGCATGCGTCGTGAATACCTTCTCGCCGCTCACGCGATAACCGGCGCCATCGGGTGTCGCGGCGGTCTTGAGCTCGGTCACGGCCGAGCCCGCCTCGGGCTCGGTCATGCTCACACAGATCACACCCTCGCCCGACAACAGGCGTTTCAGGTAGCGCTGCTTCTGATCTTCGGTGCCGTACTCGGCAAGTACGCGGATCGCGCCGAAGTTGCCGGCCTGCACTACGTCGGCGCTGCGCGGACACACCTGCGCCACGGTTTCGATCGCGATCACGGCGTCCAGCAACGTGCCGCCCTGGCCGCCGTCCTTCTCGGAGAGGGTGATGCCGAGCAGTCCCTGCCCGGCCATCAGCTTCGCCACGTCCCACGGGTACCCGGGGTTGCGCGCTCGCTCGAGCGCTCCCTTGCGCAAATGGCGCTCGGCGAAGCCGCGCACTGAGTCGCGGAACTGCTTCTGTTCTTCGGTGAGCTCGAAGTTCATCGCACCGTTCGAGTTTCAAGTTTAATGTTTAAAGTTTCAAGTTCAGCGCCACTGGCCGTTCCACCCGCAACGCACAAGCATGCCCGGCCTGTGACCTTAAACCTTGGACTTTAAACCTTAAACCTTAGACTTTAAAACTTGAACTGGAGCTACCGGTCAGGCGCGCAGCAGCGGGCGGAGCTTGCGCGCGTCCTTCACGCGTTCGATGTCCCACACCGCGTCGCACAAGGCGCGGGCGCGTTTCTTGTCCAGTATCGGCGCCGTGAGATGGAAGCACTTCTCGTCCACCTCGGCGCGCGTCATCGGGTTCTGCGCCGTGCCGCGCACCGCCTTGGTGTGGTGACGGAGCTCGCGCCCGTCTTTCAGACGCAGCTCGATGATACCCTGGCGCGAGGGCATGACGCGCGTCAACTCGTCGTCGCCCTTGAGCTCGACCCGGCTTCTCACGGCGAGCACCCTGGAGTCGCGCATGCGCTTCTCGTCGTGCGCGGACTCGAAGGTGACGATGCCCTCCACCAGCATCACCGCGCACAGGTGCTGCATGCAGATGTCGGGCATGTTGCGGTTGTCTGTGGTGTTCGCCCCCTGATGGGCGACGCGTACCACGATGCTTTTCACGTCGTCGGGCTTGAGGCGGTGCGTGCGGACCAGCTCGAGCAGCGAGTCGAGCGGGGCCTGGATCGGAGAGCCCACCGACCAGCGCTTGATGTTGGTGTTCATGATCTCGTAGGTCGACCCGAGCTCCCGCGTGAGGCGCTCCGGTTCGGGTGCCTTGCCGATGCGGCGCGTCTCGTCGTATGCGACGAAAAAGTTGCGCTCGCCGGAGAACACGTCCTCCACCGCGGTGAAGCCGTGCGCGACCATCGCCGCGGCAGCCACTCCGTTGCGCGCCGGCATGCCGCCGAAGTCGAACGCCTTCTCGATGTGCTCCTCGTCGCGCATCCAGCACGAAATGCCGGAGGCCTGCTGCGCGGTGTAGGAGAGCAGCCAGCGCGCCTGATCGGCGTTGAGCCCCGCGAGCGCGCCGGCGGCGGCGGCGGCGCCGAACATCGGCCCGAAGCTGTGGGTGGAGTGCCCCGCCTCGCGGAAGTCGTAGGGGTGCAACGCCATGGTGAGCCGGCAGCCAATGTCGTAGCCCAGCGCCACTGCGCGCAGCAGATCGATTCCGCCGCGCCGCTCGCGCTCGGCCATGGCGAGCGCCGCCGGAACGATGCCGCAGCCGGGGTGCGTAAGGGAAGGCGCGTGCGAATCGTCGGTCTCGTCGGCGTGGGCGAGCATGCCGTTGGCGAGCGCGGCGTTTTCGGCAGTGGTGACGAACCTCGAGCCGATGACGCAGGCCTCCTTGGCGCCGCCCAGCGTCTTCACGTAGCCGATCGCCTTCCTCCCCGGCAGCAGCCGCGAGCCCGACACCATTGCGGCTATCGTGTCCAGTACGTGATGCTTGGTTTTCTCGATGACTTCCTTGGGCAGCGGCTTTTTCGGAGCGCCCGCTATGTAGGCGGCGAGCTCCCGCATCAACGGCGATATATTTGTCGCCTTCACGCCTTCATCCTTTTCTGTTCACCGTTCACCGGTTTTTTCACGGCATCCAACCGCCGCCGTTGACATGGATGGCCTGCCCCGTGATGTAGCGGGCGTCGGGCCCGCACAGCATGCGCACCACGGCGGCGATTTCCTCCGGCTCGCCGCGGCGCCCGATCGGCGGCACCGAGCGGCGGCCCTGGGGAAGCTCGGGCGCGCTGGCGGAACCGCGGACCGTCGCGATGGTGCCCGGCACGACGCAGTTCACGGTGATGTGGTGCGGCGCGAGATCGAGCGC
>JAHFRO010000012.1 GCA_023266245.1 Betaproteobacteria bacterium
CGCTCGCACAAACGTGGGGCGCGGACGAGGTCATCGATGCGCGGCGCGGCGAACTCGCGCAGCAGGTCAAAACGCTGACCGACGGCAAAGGCGCGGACGCCGTGATCGACGTCGTCGGCACCCGCCAAACGCTCGAGGCCGCGCTCAAGTCGCTTGCCGTGGGGGGCAGGTTGGTGCTCATCGGCGCCAAGCCGAAGGCGGTCTATGGGGAGGACCCGAGCTTCATGCTCGATCCGATCGATTTCCTGCACCGCGGCCTGGAGCTGCACTCCTCGCGCTACGTCACCGCCGCCGAGATTGCGCAGACGCTGGAACTCGTGCGCCAGAAGCGCATCAGGCCGGTGGTCACGCAGACCTTCCCGCTGGAGAAAGCGGAGGCAGCGCACGAGCTGATCCGCAACAACGCCACCGCCGGCCGCATCGCGCTCGTGATCGGCGATAATGCGTAATTGAGTGACTCAAGTGATTGAGTGACTGTATCACCCAATCACTGAATCACTGTTCACCGTTCACCGTTCACCGCTTCTCAATCCAGCTTCGCCCCGCTCTCCTTGACGAGCTTCGCCCATTTGGCGAGGTCGGCGAGCAGATACTGGCGGAACTCCTCGGGTGTGCTGCCGACCGGCTCCGAGCCGTCCGCGAGGATGCGCTCGCGCACGTCCGGCTGCTTGATAATCTTGACCATCTCGTCGTGCAGCCGCGTGACGATAGGCTTCGGCAGCCTGGCCGGCGCGATCACGCCGTACCAGCCGACGATTTCGAATCCGGGCAGCACTTCCGCCACGGCGGGCAGGTCAGGCAACGCGCCCAAGCGCTTGGGCGTGGTCACCGCGAGCCCGCGCAGCTTCCCGGAGCGCACCAGGGTTTGCGCCGGCAGCATGCCCGCGAAATTGTAGTGGTACTGCCCGGCCACGAGATCGATCAGCGCCGGCCCCGAGCCCTTGTACGGGATGTGCTGGGCCTTCACGCCGGCCATCAGATTGTAGAGCTCGCCCGCGAGGTGCCCGCCGCTGCCGAGGCCGGCCGAGCCGAAGTTGAGCGCGCCCTTGAAGTTCCTGGTCCACTCCACGAACTCCTTCAGGTTCTTGACCGGCGTCGATGGGTTCACCACCAGCGTCAGCCCGGCGGATGTGAGTTGCGTGATCGGCGTGAAGTCGTTCACCGGGTGGTACGGCAGCTGAGGGTTGAGCGCGGCATTGACCGTGTGCTGATGGTAAGCGAGGAACAGCGTGTAGCCGTCGGGCGGCGCGTGGGCCGTCAGCTCCGCGGCGATCACGCCGGATGCGCTCGCGCGGTTGTCGACCACCACCTGCTGCTTGAAGACATCGGTCAGCCGAGCGCCGACCAGGCGCGCGAGGATGTCGGTCGTGCCGCCCGGCTGGGCCGGCGTGAGGAAGCGGATCGGCTTGTTCGGGTAGTCCGCGGGGCCGCGTTGCTGGGCGAGCGCCGGCGCCGCGCAAGCGCCGAGACCCAGCGCCATGACGAGCACGGAAACAGCGCGGAAATCGGAACGGGGGGTTTTCATACAATCTCCTCCTCTTGGCATTTCGGAAGCAATATACTCCCATCGTTACGTAATTCGCGATGGGAAAAGTGCCCTCATGTTGAGCCTAGCCGAAACTGGTCCACGGCGAAGACTCCAGCTTCATTCTCGACCCGATCGACTTCCTGCACTGCGGCCTGGAACCGTACTCCTCGCGCGACGTAACCGCCGGCCGCATCGCGCTCGTGATCGGCGATAATGCGTAATTGAGTGACTAAGTGATTGAGTGACTGAATCACCCAATCACTGAATCACTGAATCACCGTTCACCGTTCACCGTTTCCCGTTCACCGTTCGCTAAACAGAGAGGTCTGCCATCATGCGTGTCGGATTCATAGGTGTGGGAATCATGGGCTCGTCCATGGCGCTCAACGTGCGGGCAGCGGGTCACGAGCTCATCGTCCATGACGTGCGGCGCGAGGCCGCGAGGCCGCATCTCAAAGCCGGCGCGACGTGGGCCGACGGGCCGCGCGAGGTCGCCGCGAGCGCGGAGATTGTATTCACTTCGCTGCCCGGCCCGCGCGAGGCCGAAGCGGTTGCGGACGGGCTCATCGCAGGCATGAAACCGGGCGCGGCGTGGTTCGATCTCACCACCAATTCGCCCAGCGTCGTGCGCAAACTGCACGCGCGCTGCGCCGCCAAAGGCATCGCGATGCTCGATGCGCCGGTGAGCGGGGGTCCGCTCGGCGCGAAGACGCGCAAGCTCGCGCTGTGGGTCGGCGGCGAGCGCGCGGCATTCGACCGCCACCGCACTGTCCTCGACGCGATCGGCGACCAGGTGTTGTATATCGGGCCGATCGGCGCCGGCTCGGTCGCGAAGCTCGTGCATAACTGCGCGGGTTACGCGATCCAGTGCGCGCT
>JAHFRO010000125.1 GCA_023266245.1 Betaproteobacteria bacterium
TCGTGGGGTGCGCCACGAGTTCACCGGGCGCGTCAGCGGCGACGCCATTGCCGGCAGGATGAAACTTGCCGGCGGCGACGAGCTCGAGTGGAATGCCACGCGCGTCAAACGCGGCAGCATCGAGGTCGGGGCCGGCTCGCGGGCCGAGTAAGAGCCGGTAACAAGATCAAAAATATTAGCCGCAGATGAACGCCGATAAAAAATAAGAACCTCTCACCGCAGAGGACGCGGAGGACGCAGAGGAAATCAAAGGAAACACACATGGATTGGGTTGGTTTTTTAATTCTCTGTGTTCTCTGTGCTCTCTGTGGCTAATGCTTTTGGGGTTGATCTTATAAAAGAAGGAGTCACGATGAGTCTGGTAACACGTATGCACGGGATATTCGCGTTGGCGCTCGCGCTGCTGGCGCCGGCGGCGGGCGCCCAGGACGGGCGCGGTGACGTGATCTATGTGCCCACGCCGCAGGTGGTGGTGGACGAAATGCTGCGCATGGCCAAGGTCGGCCCCAACGACTACGTCATCGATCTCGGCTCGGGCGACGGCCGCATCGTGATCACCGCAGCCAAAAAATTCGGCGCGCGCGGCTTCGGCGTGGATCTCGACACCTATTTGTTGAAGATGGCAAACGAGAACGCGAGGAAGGAGGGCGTTTCGGACCGCGCCCGCTTCTTCGAGCAGAACCTGTTCGAGACCGACTTGAGCCCCGCGACCGTGATCACCAGCTACCTGCTGCCGGAGATGAACCTCAGGCTGCGGCCGAAGCTGCTGAGTCTCAGGCCCGGCACGCGCGTAGTGGCGCACGACTATGCCATGGGGGAGTGGGACCCGGAAGAGGAAAAGACGCTGATCGTTCCAGAGAAGACGGTCGGCGATCCGGGCAAGAGCTACCTCTTTCTGTGGATCGTCCCGGCGCGGGTGGCCGGCCGCTGGGAATCGCAGTTGCCGGTCGGCGGCCGCACCGTGTCCTATGAATTCAATTTTGACCAGCAGTTCCAGGTGGTACAGGGCAGCGCGCGCGTGGGCGAGCGGGACGCGAAGCTGCCGCAGTTCAGGGTGAACGGCGAGCAGCTGAGCTTCAACCTCGTTGCCATGATCGGCAGCGCCACGGTGACCCACCGCTTCCGCGGCTGGGTCAAGGCCGACACCATCGAGGGCACGGTGACGATAGGCGATGGCACGGGTCAGCGGGTCATGCCGTGGCGGGCGAAACTGACGGCGCGCGGCGAGATGCGCATGGGCGCGGTTGACGCGGCCGTCGCGGGTGTTGCGCCGTGAACGCCCCCCAAGGACAAGCGGCGGGCGCAGGGGGACAGCCGCGTCCCACGCTTTCCGTGTTCGACGCCGTGGCGATGATCGTCGGCATCGTCATCGGCGTCGGCATCTTCAAGGCGCCGGCCATCGTCGCCGGCAACGTCGGCAGCGAGGCCGCCTTCATCGGCATGTGGCTCGCCGGCGGCGTGATCTCGCTGGTGGGCGCGCTGTGCTACGCGGAGCTCGGCAGCGCTCATCCCAACGCCGGCGGCGAGTACTACTTCCTCTCCCGCGCCTACGGCGACTGGCTCGGCTTTCTGTTCGCCTGGGCGCGCATGACCGTGATCCAGACCGGCGCGATTGCCGCGATCGCCTTCGTGTTCGGCGATTACGCTTCAACGCTGCTGTCCCTGGGCCAGTACAGCTCCGCGCTCTACGCCGGGCTGGCGGTGATCGCGATCACCGTTCTCAACGTGACCGGCACCGCGCAGAGCAAATGGGTGCAGAACGCCCTCACGGTCGCGCTCGCGGTCGCCATCCTCGCCGTAGTGGTTGGCGGGCTCACGTCTCCTGCGGCGCCCGCCGCCGTCCCTGAGCCCGCAACGAGCGGGACGTGGTTTTCCGGCCTCGCGTTGATATTCGTGCTGCTCACTTACGGCGGCTGGAACGAGGCCGCCTATCTCACCGCGGAGATGCGCGACACCAAGCGCAACATCGTGCGCGCCCTGGTGATCGGCATCGTGGTGATCACCGTGCTCTACCTGCTGCTCAACCTGGCCTACCTCAAAGCGCTGGGGCTCTCCGGGGTGCAGGCTTCGAAGGCGGTGGCTTCCGACCTCATGAAAGCAACCTGGGGAGAGGGCGGGGCGTGGCTGCTGGGCGTGGTGGTGGTTTCCGCCGCGCTCACCACGCTCAACGCGACGGTTTTCACCGGCGCGCGCACCAATTACGCGCTGGGTCGGGATTTCGCGATTTTTCGTGCGCTCGGGAGATGGAACGAGGGAGCCGCCGCGCCGGTCAACGCGCTGCTGACTCAGGGCGCGATCTCACTCGCCCTGGTCGTGCTGGCCTCGTCCACGCCCGACGGGTTCCAGACCATGGTGGCTTACACCGCGCCGGCGTTCTGGCTGTTCTTCCTGCTGACCGGCCTTTCGCTGCTCCTATTGCGGAGACAGCGAAAGGAACAGGAGACCAGCGGAGGAGCCGTACCTCTTGAGAAGGGCCCAGATCGCGTTTGGTCTACTCAAGAATACGATTATTTCCGAGTCCCGTTCTATCCCATAACGCCGCTGCTTTTTGCAGCGGCGTGCGCCTACATGCTCTACTCGAGCTTCAACTACGCGATGAGCCTCGATCCCGGCAGCATCGGCGCGATGGTGGGCATCGCCATGCTGGCGTCCGGCTTGCCGGTGCTGATGTGGGCTAGGCGCGTAGCAGCTTCACCTGGGCGGGGTTGATCCCGACCTTCACCGCCGCCCCCGGTGCAAAGCCGGGCTCGCCCCCGTAGTGCGGCTGATCCGCGACGAGATCAGTGTCGCCCACCCGCACCGTGTAGCGCACGAATTCGCCGAGAAACTCGCGCTCCGCGACTTTTCCCTCCACCCAGACCAGAGCGGGATCGCCGGCGGCGTGGAGTGAGGCGAGCTTGAGCGCGTGCGGCCGGATCGCGATCTCCGCCGCGCCGCCCGGCGCCGCGACTCGCCCAAGCGTAATCGCTCCCAGCAGCTCCGACCGGAACACGGTGGCGCCGTCCTGCTGCTCCAGGGTTCCGTGCAGCAGATTGATGGTGCCGACGAAGTTGGCGGTGAAGCGGTTGGCGGGATGGTCGTAGAGTTCCATCGGCGTGCCGACCTGCTGGATCACGCCGCCATCGAGCACCGCCACCCGGTCGGCGATGGACAGCGCCTCTTCCTGGTCGTGGGTGACGAAGAGGGTGGTGATGCCGAGCTTGCGCTGCAGCGCCAGCAGCTCGACGCGCATGTGGATGCGCAGCTTGGCATCGAGGTTGGACAGCGGCTCATCGAGCAGCAGCACCTTGGGTTCGATCGCGATGGTGCGGGCGAGCGCCACGCGCTGCTGCTGGCCGCCCGAGAGCTGGCTCGGCCGGCGCGCGCCGAGGTCGCCGAGGCCGACGAGGTCCAGCGCGGCGGCAACCTTGCGCCCGATCTCTTCACTCGGGAGCCTGTGCTCTTCCAGTCCGAAGGCGACGTTCTGCCGCACCGTCATGTGCGGCCACAGCGCGTAGTTCTGGAACACCATCCCGATGTCGCGCTGCCAGGGCGGCACGCGCGTGAGGTCCTCGCCGCCGACCCGCATCGTTCCCGATTGCGGCTGCAGGAACCCGGCAAGCAGGCGGAGCAGGGTTGATTTTCCCGAGCCGGACGGGCCGAGCAGGGCGAAGAACTCGCCCGGCTCGATGGTGACGCTGACCTCGCGCAGCACCGGGGTCTTCCCGTAGGAGAAGGAGACGCCCGAGAACTCGACCTTGACCTTGTGCAGCGGCTCCATCCTGGCTCACCTAAAAATCAAGATTAGCCACAGAGATCACAGATAACACAGAGGGTTCAATCCCGAATCCCTTCGCGTAGGTTGTTTCATTCTCTGTGACCTCTGTGTCCTCTGTGGCTAAAGCCGTCCTGGGTTGATCTTATCCGCGTTCATCTGCGTTTATCTGCGGTTTCATCATGTATTTCTACATTCCGATGCGCTGGATGTCGCGCGCCTGGGCGGCGCCGACGCGGCTGCCGATGATCCGGTACGAGAGATAGGTGCCGACCGCGACCAGCGCGACCGCGAGTATGCCGAGCGCCGCGCCCGGGCCGCGGCCCGCCGCCGATTGCAGGTAGAGGTAGATGCCGTACGACATCGGCGCGTCGTTCTGGGACGAGACCAACATGATGGTCATCGAAAGCTCGACCGCGGCGGTCATGAAGCTGGTGATGAAGCCGGCGAGCATCCCGCCCGCCATCAGCGGCACCACCACGCGCAATATCGTGCGGCGCTTGGATGCGCCGAGGTTTTCCGCGGCCTCCTCGAGCGAGACGTGCAGCTGCTGCAGCGCCGCGACGCAGGAGCGCAGCGCGTAGGGCAGCCGCCGGACGGTGTAACCGAGCGCGATCAGGATCCAGGACGAGGTGAGCAGCTCGCCGGTGAACGGGATTTCGATGCCCCTGAAGGTGCGCAGGTAGCCGATCCCGAGCACGACGCCGGGGATCGCCAACGCGATCGTGACGGTGAAGTCGAGCGCGTTGCGCCCGGGGACGCGCGTCCGCAGCATCAGGTAGGCGATTGCGGTCGCGATCACGACGTCGAGCGCCGCGGCGATTCCGCAGTAGAGCATCGTGTTCCAGATCATGCGCGGGGAGTCGCGGAACACCGTCGTGTAGTGATCGAACGTGTAGGCGTCGGGCAGCACGCTGAAGCTCCACACCTTGGCGATCGAGAGCAGCAGGATGCCGAGGTGCGGCGCGAGCACGACGGCGAGCACCAGCACGATCCAGCCGTAGGCGAGCACGGTCTGGCCAGGGCCGAGCCTGCGCTTCGCCAGTCCGGCGTAGCCGCGCTGCAGCGTGGCGTAGTCCTTGCCGCGCATGACCCACGTCGAGGCCCACAGGGCGAACAGCGAAGCCACCACCATGATGACGCTCGCCACGTAGCCGATCGGATCATCGATGCCGATCTGGGTAATGCGGAGATAGGCCTGCGGCGCGAGCAGGTTGGTCTGATGCAGCACCAGCGGCGTGCCGAGGTCGTCGAAGACCTTGATGAACACCAGCGCCGCGCCGGCGACGTAACCCGGCATGGCGAGCGGGAACACGATGCGGCGGAACAGGCGCAGCCCGCTCGCGCCGAGGTTCTGGGCGGACTCCTCCATCGAGCTGTCGATGTTGTTGAGCGCGACCACCAGGTTCATCAGGATGAACGGGAAGTAGTGCAGCGCCTCGACGAAGATCACCCCGTTCAGCCCGTCCATGATGGGGAGCGTGAAGCCGAACCACTCGTTGAGCAGCAGGTTGACCGAGCCGCTGCGCCCGAAGATGAGCTGCATCGCGACTGCGCCGACGAACGGCGGCATGATGAGCGGCAGCACGCCGAGCGTCTGGATCACGAGCGCGCCGCGGAACTCGAAGCGCACGGTGAAGTAGGCCAGCGGCACGGCGATAAGGGTCGCGATTGCCACGCTCCACAGCCCCACGTAGAGGCTGTTCCAGAACGATTCCCGCATCAGCGAGAGCCGGAAGAACGACCCGAAGTGCGACAGCGTGAAGCCGCCCGCGCCGTCGGCGAACGCGACGTAGGCGACGGTGACGACCGGAATGATGAGAAAAACCAGCAGGAAGGCCGCAATCGCCAGCGCGACCGCCAGCTGCGCCAAGCTGTAGCGCGCAAACATCTGGAAACCGCCGATTAACGCCGATGAACGCATGTCGGCAGCGCGCTATCAGCTTTCAGCATTCAGCCCGGCCCGCGACTGTTTCAGACTGACGGCAGATAGCTGACCGCTGGTTTACTTCGCCATCGCCGCGGCCTGGTTCGCGAGCTCGACGGCCTTGAGGTAGTTCTTGCGTGCCGTCGAGGTCCAGTATTCCTCGAGCCCGGTCAACTGCTTGACCTTCAGCGCGTCGCGCTTGGTGTCGCGGAAGAGCGCGAGGAAGGCCTTGTCCTTCGCTTTTTCCTCGCTCACGATGGGTGAGTAGGCGAGCTCGCGTGCTTCAGCGAGCAGCTTCTGCGCCTGGGGATGGCTCTTGCCCGCGAGCTTCGCGCTCGCTTCGTGAATCGCCTTGGTGGCGGCGGTGAGTTCCCGGTGGCGGAAAGTGATGATCTGGTCGAAGATCGAGCTCACCACGTAGTAGCGCGTCTCGGAGAGCTCGGAGTCGAAATTCACCTTCGCCTTGATCTTGCCGCCGAACGGATTCGGATAATCCTTCGGCGCCTTGGCGTAGATGGCGGGCAGCACCGGCAACCGCTGGATCTTGGGATCGAGGAGCAACTCCTGGCCGGGCTCGGACAGCGCGAAGTTGATGAACTTCTTCCCGAGTTCCGCGTTCCTGGCGTTGGCGATGAGCCCGATGTTGGCGGGCACGATGGCGGTAACCGAGGGATAGACGAACTCGACCGGGAATCCCGAGGCCTTGGCGGAAAGCCCGAAGAAGTCGATGACAAGTCCCAACCCGAACTGGCCGTTGTTCACGCCGTCGGGGACCCCGAAGCTGCGCTCGGTGATCGCCGCGCAATTGCCGCCGATCATGAGGATCTGGCGCCAGCCCTTATCCCAGCCCTCGCCTTGGAGGATGGTTTCGATCGTGAGGTGGGTCGTGCCGGAGCGCGACGGTGAGGAGATCGCCACGTGGCTGAAATAGACGGGCTTCATGAGATCGGCCCATTCCTTCGGTTCCGGCAGCTTGTTCGCCTTCATGTAGCGCGTGTTCCACATGATGCCGTAGCCCGCCAGCGCCTGGCCGTAGTAAAAACCCTCGGGATCGTTGATCGGGTAGGTGCCGATCTTCGCCGGCACCTGCTTGTTGGCGCCATCGAATTTCTGCAGCAGCTTCTCGCCGGCCAGCACCTCGAACGCATCGGGCGCGGAGGCCCAGAAGATGTC
>JAHFRO010000126.1:0-1194 GCA_023266245.1 Betaproteobacteria bacterium
TCGCGCTCTGGGGCTCGACCTTCATGTTCGTCAAGCTCGGCGTGGCGACCGTGCCGCCCGCGACGCTCGTCGCGTCGCGCTTGGTGATCGGAGCGCTGATCCTCGTCGCCGTGATCCGCGCCTGGGGCTACACCTTTCCGCCGATCGGGCGGGTCTGGTTCCCGTACGTCGTGCTTGCGCTGCTGGGCAACTGCGTGCCGTTCTGGTTCATCACGTGGGGCCAGAAGTCCATCGACAGCGCGCTCGCGGGCATACTCATGGCGATCATGCCCCTTGCGACGCTGGTGATGGCGCACATCTGGGTCGCGGGCGAGCAGATGACGCGCAACCGCGTCGCCGGTTTCCTGCTGGGCTTCGCGGGGATCGTGGTGCTGATAGGGCCGGCCGCGCTGTCGGGTCTGGGCGGATCGCCGCTCGAGGCCCTCGCCCAGCTCGCGGTGCTGTCGGGCGCGCTATGTTATGCCGGGCAGAGCGTGCTCGTGCGCGTGACGCTGAAGGGCGACGTGATGGTCGCTTCCGCGGCGATCATCGCGATCGCCGCCGTCATCAGCGTGCCGATCGCGCTGGTGGTGGACCAGCCGTGGCGGCTTGCTCCGAGCTGGACCTCGGTTTACGCCGTGATCTGGATCGGTATCGGTCCCACCGCGATCGCGACTTTGGCGTACCTAAAGTTGATCGGCTCGGCGGGCCCCACGTTCATGGCCCTGGTGAACTACTGCGTCCCGGTCGTCGCCTTGTTCCTAGGAGTGGCGATCCTGGGTGAGGAGCCCGGCGCCAACGCCTACACCGGGCTCGTGCTGATCCTCGGTGGCATCGCGCTCAGCCAGCTGCGGCGCCGCTGAGCGCAGACAAGATGAACCCCAATCTGTTCTTGATTTTGTTACGGGTTCTTATTTCTTGACCCGTCATCGCGGTTGCGGGCCGAGCCCGATAGGGGGGAAGGAGTGCGGAAAATCGATCCCAAGGTCGGGATCGATCAAAAAATCCGGTTCGAACAGAAACAACAGGCTGCCGCCGCGCAAGTCGTCAATCCCGATTTTCCGGCGGTCGGCCCAGATCTTCCGCCCGTCGAGATGCCGCAGGGTGCGGATACCGAAGTGCATCACGACGATCGGCTGCTGCTGCGCCCGTTGCAAACCCCGCTGCCAAGACCGGATCCGCAGCTGGATGGCTGCTGCGCGGTCGCGCGTAATA
>JAHFRO010000126.1:1294-4523 GCA_023266245.1 Betaproteobacteria bacterium
CCCTGTTCCGCGGCACGGGCGAACCACTTCGTCGCTTCCGCATTGCTTTGCGCAACGCCGAGCCCCGCCGCGTGGAGTAGTCCGAGCGCAAGCTGCGCCCTCGAATGGCCGGCGCCCGCATCCTCGATGAACTGGTGCGCTGCGCCCGCGAAATCGCCGCGTTTCAAGGCTGCCTTGCCGCCTTCGTATCCTGAGTGTGAGACCTGCGGCGCGAACGCGAGCAGGACCGCGAGGAGGACGCGGCACACTAAGTTACGAGCCATTCCAGCGGGGTGGGGGATCGGTTGGTCGGCCGTTTCGAGTTCCATAGTGTAGTGTATGGCGAGGCGCGCGGCCCGGATGCTCTCTTGAAAATCGCCGTTGGCAACCCCATGTGAACAATAACCGCATTTCAGTGAGACGTTTTTCACGAATCTCACATGTTTCGACCGGTCAGCGCGCAGGCCCACTTGCGCGTTGATGGAAATAGGCGCAACGATACGCAACGGCGATGAACATCATCTACAACAGCGACAACTACTACGTGGTGGAATACCCCGCGCAGCACGGCTACGAGCTGGTGGACAAGCACACCCAGCGCGGCACGTACTTCCAGGGAGATGTCGCGGACCGGTTCGCGCAGTCGATGCGCAGTGTCATCGCCGAAGACGCCTCGATCGAGCGTGTTGACGAGTTCCTCGGCAACTTCGACGTGCTGATGAACCAGCCCCTCGTCTTTCACTGAGCGCGTTGGAGCGCGGAGCAGGTGCCCGGCTTCGCCGGGTGCGACCGCGGAGACGCGCAAGCGGCCGACACGATTCCGTTTGTAACTTGCCGATCCGATTCTGAGGCCGCAGCGCGAGCGAGTGCCCGCGAGGAAAGGCGGGGCTTGGGACTCGGGGCTCGGGACTCGAAAAGCAGGATTCAGGATTCAGCGGAAACCCGATTTTCCAGTCACGAATCACCAGTCACGCTTCACCAGTCACGCCTTTTCTCGCGACCAGCCCGGCTCGTCGCGGTCGAGCAGGCGCTTGAGCGCCGCGAAGTGCAGCTGCAACTGCTGGTCCTCTTCCATCATCTGCCGGCCGGTGAGGGCGGCGACCTTCTCAGAGATGATACGCAGCGGCTTGCCGGTTCCCATCGCCAGGACCTGGACCCTGCACGCGCGCTCGAGGTAGTAGAGGTCGTCGAAGGCTGCCGCGACCGACGGCCCGCACACGATGACGCCGTGGTTGGCGAGGAACAGCACGTCGGCATTCCTCACATTTGCGCATAGACGCTTGCCCTCCGCTTCGTCGAGCGCGAGCCCGTTGTAATTGTCGTCATAGGCGACACGCCCATGGAACTTGAGCGCGTTCTGGCTCGCCCATTCCAAGCGGCCGCCGTGCACCACGGTAAGAGTGGTGGCAAACGGCATGTGGGTGTGCAGCACGCACTTCGCGCCCGGTTTGGAGCGGTGCATCGCGCCGTGAATGAAGAATGCGGTGGGCTCGACGCTGTGCCGGCCTTCCACCTTGCGGCCGGCGGCGTCCACCACCACCAGATCCCCCGGCGTGACCTCCGACCAGTGCAGGCCCTGCGGGTTAATGAGGAAATGTCCCTCGCGTCCCGGCATGGCCAGACTGAAGTGATTGCACACGCCCTCGCTGAAGCCCATGCGGCAAGCCCAGCGCAGAGCCGCCGTGAGGTCTATGCGCGCTGCGTGCTCGCGCAGGCTCATGCTCGTACCGTCACGATGCGGTTTCGGTGAGCCCCGCGTGGGCGAGGATTACGCCTTTCACCTGCTGCATCGCAGGCTCGCCTTTGAGGCTTTCGGCGACCACCACGCGACGCGCGGGGGACGCCGGAGAGGAAGTATGCGTGCGCGCGATCAACCGGTAGCACGGTTCGGGGTCGAACAGGCTTTGATACTTGGCGGAGATCTCCGGCTCGATCGCCGCGATCTCGGCACGCTTGATCTCGCGGTGGGAGAGCCCAAAACCGAATACGTAACGCGTGGTGCTGATTGCGGAGGCGCTGACCTTCACGGTGAGCGAGTTGGCGAGCATGTAGGCTGCCATCGCGACGAACACGGCGCCGAACGCGAGGAAGGGCAGGCTGAACGCAACGAGCAGCACGAACGACAGGATGCCGGAGGCGTCCGAGCGGTCGGCCGGGATGAACGCGGCGGTGGCGATGAGCGAGGGCACGATGCACAGCACACCGAAGGCCGCCGTCGCCCCGGCGACAGCGGGCGTGCGCAGCGGCGGGAAGTAGAGCTCTATACCGTAAGCGGTGGGTGTGATGCGCACCACGTGGGCGGGCAGCGCCGCTGCCGCGGATGTGCCCATGCTCGCTCACCCGCCTAATCGAGCTTGACGTTGGCTGACTTGGCGACCCTTGCCCACTTCTCGGTTTCGCGCTTGACGAAGGCCGCGAACTGCTCGGGCGTGATGCCGGACGCCAGGGCCCCCTGGGCGAGAAACTTCTCCCGGGTCTCGGCAGACTTGAGCATGGTCGAGAGCTCCTGATAGACCTTGGCGACAATCTCGCGCGGCGTTCCGGCCGGCATCACCACCGCCTGCCACGAGCTGCCGTCGAAACCCCGCACTCCGCCTTCCTCCACCGTCGGTAGCTCGGGCAGCGGCGGGAAACGCTCCACCGTTGACACCGCGAGCGGCTTGAGTTTGCCTGCCGTGACGTGCGGCATCACGGTGATCGCCGTATTGAATGCGAGCTCGATCTGGCCCGAGATCTGGTCCACCACCGACGGCGCCTGCCCCTTGTACGGCACGTGCAGCATGTTGACGCCGGCCATGGACTTGAACATCTCCATCAGCATGTGAGGGCTGGTGCCGTTGCCGGTGGAGGCGTACGTGAGCTTCCCCGGCTGCGACTTGGCGAGCGCGACCAGCTCTTTCACGTTCTTCACCGGCAGCGTCGGGTGCACGGTGAGGAGACTCGGCAGTATCGCCATCAGCGTGATATGCGAGAAGTCCTTCAGCGGATCGTAGCCGAGCTTCTTGTAGACGCTGGGCGAGATGCTCTGCGCTACCGTAAACATGCAGATGGTGTAGCCGTCGGGCGGAGACTTGGCGCACTGCTCGGTGCCGATATTGCCGCCGGCGCCGGGCCGGTTGTCGGCCACGACCTGCACGCCCCACGCCCGGCTCAGGCGGTCGGCCGCGGTGCGGCCCATGAGGTCGGTCGGCCCGCCGGGCGGGAACGGAATGATCATGCGCACCGACTTGGTGGGATAGGCCTGGGCGAG
>JAHFRO010000126.1:4623-6833 GCA_023266245.1 Betaproteobacteria bacterium
TCACGCAGTCACCTGCTGTAGCCGATGGCGCGCGAGATCTTCTCGGCGGTCTGCCGCACCCGGGCTGCCCACGCCTTGTTAAGCCGGTCGGACGGCGCCGACACCGAGAGGCCGGCCACCAGCCTGCCCTCGTCGTTGTAGATGCCGGCGCCGATGCAGGAGACACCTTTCTCCGCTTCCTCGTCATCGAAGGCGTAACCCTGGCGGCGGATTTTCTCCAACTCTTTGGCCAGGCCGTCCGCGTTGGTCAGGGTGTTGTCGGTGAACTTGGGCAGGCCGGTGCGCCGGGCGTACTCCACCGATTTCTCCGGGCCGTCCTCGGCAAGAAAGATCTTGCCCACCGCGGTGATGTGCAGGGGCGCACGCGCGCCGATGATGTGCACCACCCGCATTATCGAATTGCTGCCCGAGGTGCGCTCGATGTAAATCACCTCATCGTCGTGGCGCACCGAGAGGTTGACCGTCTCGCCCAGCTCCTGGTGCAGGGTCTGCATGTGGGGCAGGGCCTCCTGGCGCACGCTGATGCGCGATTTCACCAGACTCCCCAGCTCGAGCAGCCGGATGCCGAGGCGATAGGTGCCGGGCTCGATGCGATCCACCAGGCGGTTTTCCACCATGACCGAGAGGATGCGGTGCGCAGTGGAAGGATGGAGCTTGGTCTCGGTGGCCAATTGCTTGAGATTGACCGGCGTGGCGTGCCGGGCGAGCGCGGCAAGCAGGCTCATCATGCGCTCGATGACCTGGATCGAGGATTTGGCTTGTTTTTGTGCCACGGCAGGGGGTTTTCGCGAGCTTTGGGGGCCGATTTTATAATATGAAATCGGCGGCGACAACCAAAATAGCTCTGACGCAGTGCAACCTGAGCCCTAAGACAGGTGTCGCCAGTAATGCATTGTTTTTGCTATAATATACGGCTCACACTTGTCAGTGGCTTGTCAGTAGCTTTATGGGAAAGTCAGCGACACTCACACGCAACCGCAACGGCCGCAACGCAGCTGCAGCAGGACACGCAGCGCAGGACGTAAAAAATTACATCACGCCGCAGGGCTATGCACGGCTCAAGGCCGAACTTACGCGCCTGCTCGATGCCGAGCGTCCCGAGCTGGTGAAGGTCATCGCGTGGGCGGCCTCCAACGGCGACCGCTCCGAGAACGGTGACTATCTCTACGGCAAGAAACGGCTGCGCGAGATCGACCGCCGCATCCACTACCTCAGCAAGCGCCTCGACAGCGCGGAGGTGGTGGACCCGGCGCGGCGCGGCGACACCGCTCAGATCTTCTTCGGCGCGACCGTCACCTACGCCTACGTCCGGGGCGGGGGCGAGGAGCGCACCATCACCATCGTCGGCGTGGATGAAGTCGACGTGAAGCGCGGCCAGGTCAGCTGGCTGTCGCCGATCTCACGCATCCTGCTCAAGAAGCGCTCCGGCGACGTGGTGACGTTCGCCACTCCCGCAGGCGAAGCCGAAATCGAAATCATCAACGTCCGTTATCGGACGTCGGCTTAGAGGCTCTTAAGCGGCGGCCCGCCCTCTGCGTCCCGCCGGCACCCGTTGCCGTGCGACGGGTGCCCCGATAACATTGGCTGCAAACGCCGCGAAGTTGCGCGCGCATCGGCGCGTGCAACGCATCCATCGGCGCCATTGCCCGCACACCACCGTGACTGTCTCGTTTTTCGCCGCCGCCCTCTCAGCCTGGCGCGTAGCCCATGTCGCTGTCCCCGATCTCCACGCCGATGCCGTCCCGCTCGAGGCGGTGGTGAAGCTGAGCATCAAGGCGGTGCCCGGGGCGCGCACCGCCGAGAACCTGGGGGCCGAGCGCGATGGCACCGGGGTGGTGATCGACGACAAGGGGCTCATACTCACCATCGGCTATCTTCTGCTCGAAGCCGGCTCCATCCTGGTGGTGGCCGGCGACGGGCGTGTCTATCCGGCGAGCGTGGTCGGCTACGACCATGCCACCGGCTTCGGGCTGGTGCGCGCCGGCATGAGCTGCCGGCCGGTCGAACTGGGCAGCTCGGCCGAAGTGCGGGAACTCGCCACCGTGCTCGTCGTCGCCCACGGCGCCGCCGGCGGCGCTTCGCGCGCTTGCGTCGTGTCGCGGCGCCGCTTCACCGGCTGGTGGGAGTACATGATCGAGGGCGGGATTTTCACCGCGCCGCCGCGCTTCGAGCACAGCGGCGCCGCGCTGCTCGATGCGGAGGGCCGGGTG
>JAHFRO010000127.1 GCA_023266245.1 Betaproteobacteria bacterium
GGCGGGCGTGAAGCCGATCTACGTTTCCATCGGCCATCGCGTGAGTCTCGCCACGGCGATCGAGTACACCCTGGCGTGCGTCACCCGCTTTCGCCTGCCCGAAACCACGCGCTGGGCGCACCGCCTTGCTTCGGGCTCAGACACCCGGGTCTCGGGGCTCGCGTCTCGGGGCTCGACGCCGGAGAATCGGGTATCGGGGCTCGGTACTCGGGGCTCGAAAGATTGAAAAGCAGGGTTCGGGGCTTGGGTCTCGGGGCTCGTAGTTTGTTTTTCGAGTCCCTAGCCTCGAGTCCCCAGTCCCGCAGTTTGAAGTTGCTAGTCCCGAGTCCCTGGTCCCGCAACGAAACAGGCTATTCAGCTACAATCATACCCATCCCGGAGCCCGCCGGGACGCGGCGCGATGGTCGCGCGTGCAGGTCCGAGTCACAAGGGGGATGAAGTGCAGGTCACCGCACAGCGTTACGCCGATGTCCTCGTGGTCGCAGCCGCGGGACGCATTGACCATCAGAACGCGGAAGAGTTCAAGGCCACCCTGCTGCCCCACCTCGAGAGCTGCGGCGCGGGACGCGATCAGGTCGTCCTCGACCTGTCGCAACTGGAATACATCAGCAGCGCGGGGCTGCGCATCCTCATGATCGCCGCGAAGGACGCGCGCGTCCGGCAGGGCAAATTGCTGGCGGTGACGCTGCAACCCGTGGTCCGGGAGATTTTCGAGATCAGCCGCTTCACGCTGATATTCGAGATCCACGAGTCCATCCGCGACGCGTTGCTCAAGATATCTCCCGCAGCGCTCGCCGCCTACGAATCTAAGAGCCTCTAAGTAAGCGGCCGATGCGCATCCGATTCTGGGGCACGCGCGGCTCGCTGCCGGTTTCCCTGACCGCCGCAGATATCAAGGACAAGATCGTCGCGGCGATGCTCGGCGCGGCAGGTAAAAGCCTGAGGACGAGGCCAGAGGTCGAATCCTTCGTCGAGCGGGAGCTGCCCTTTGCCGTCTCCCACACCTACGGTGGCAATTCATCGTGCGTCGAGATCGACATCGACTCGGGAGACTACATCCTGTGCGATCTCGGCACGGGCGCCCGGCCTTTCGGACAGCATGTCATCTCGAAAAAGGGCGCCACGCCGAATACCTTCCACGTGTTCATGTCCCACCTGCACTGGGACCACATCATGGGGTTTCCCTTTTTCGCGCCGGTGTACATCCCGGGCAACCGCATCGTGATCTACGGCTGCCACGCCGCCATGGAAGAGGCCTTCCGCCGGCAGCATTCCGCGCCGTGCTTTCCGGTGGACTTCGCCGGGCTGGGCGCGAAAGTCGAGTTCGTGAGGCTCGAACCGGGAAAGCACCACCGGCTCGCCGGCCTCGTAGTCACGCCCAAGCTGCAGCGGCACACCGGGGGCTCCTACGGTTACCGATTCGAGCACGGCGGCAAGGTCGTGGTGTACTCGACGGACTCGGAACACAAGACCGACGACGCCAGCTCAACGCAGGAATTCGCCGATTTCTTCCGCGACGCGGACCTGGTGATCTTCGACGCCATGTATTCCCTCGCCGACGCCGTTTCCGTCAAGGAGGATTGGGGCCACTCGAGCAATATCGTCGGCATCGAACTGTGCCAGCTCGCGCGCGCCAAGCACCTCTGCATGTTCCACCACGAGCCCGTCAACAGCGACGCCAAGATCGCGTCGGTACTGCAGGAGACCCTGCGCTACGAGGAGATCACCCGCGGCGACCACACGTTGCAGATCTCGAGCGCATACGACGGCATGGAGATCGTTGTCTGAGCAGCGCCAGTGACTGAGTAACTGAGTGATTGAGTGATTAAGGAATTACTCGACTAAGCAACCTATTCACTGAATCACTTAATCACTTAATCACCTAATCACTTATTCACTGGCTCTTGCATGCCCGATTCCCGGCCTGAGCCAACCGCGGTTGCGACTTCCCGGCGGGCGCGGCTCCTGCGCCCGCGGCCCGTGGGCGTGATCCTGCTCTTCATCCTGTGCAGCCTGCAGTGGTTCATCGAGTCGCCCGTACAGTCATGGCTGCGCAACGGCTGGTTCGACGCATATCACATGCTGATGCCGCGCGTGCGCGCTTCCGCTCCGGCCGTGATCATCGCCGTTGACGAAAAAAGCCTGGCGCAACACGGGCAATGGCCGTGGCCGCGCACCCTGATCGCGGAACTGCTGGATGCCCTTGCCGCGTACCGCCCGCTCGCGGTCGGCATCGACATCATCTTCGCCGAGCCGGACCGGCATTCCCCGGACCAGATCGCGCAGCGCCATCCGGACCTCGATGCCGGGCTCGCGCGCGATCTCAAGCGCTTGCCGAGCAACGATGCTCTGCTTGCCGCCGCCATCAAGCGGCTTCCGGTCGTGCTGGGCGTAGCGGGAACCGATGAGGCCGGGCGGGGTCCGCCGCCACGCTCGAGCGCCGTTTTTCTCTTGCAGGGCGACCCGCTGCCCCATCTCTGGCGCTTTGCGTCAGCCTTGAAAAGCATTGATCCGATTGACCAGGCTGCAGCGGGCCGCGCGCTGCTCAGCGTCGACGCTCGCAGCGGCATCGTGCGCCGCGTACCGCTGCTCGGCGCGGTGGGCGCCGCGCCATTTCCCGCGCTCAGCCTGGAAACGCTCAGGATCGGGATCGGCGGCAACGCGATCGCGGTTCGCACCGGGGCGCACGGCATCGAATCGGTCGCGGTGGGGGACGTCGTCGTGCCGACCGAAGCGGACGGCCAGGTTTGGGTCCGGTTCAGCAGGCACGATCCCGGCCGCTTCGTCTCCGCGGCGGACCTGCTGAGCCGAAAAATCGATCCGGCGTTGATTGAAAACAAGCTCGTCCTGCTCGGCGTTACG
Organism: Betaproteobacteria bacterium; assembly: GCA_023266245.1. Lineage (GTDB taxonomy): Bacteria > Pseudomonadota > Gammaproteobacteria > Burkholderiales > SG8-41 > SG8-41. The sequence continues at coordinate 2,863 of JAHFRO010000127.1, forward strand.
GGTATCGGGTTGCTCGATCAGCAGGCCACCCCGCTCGGCGAGCGCATGCCGGGCATCGAGATCCACGCCCAGGTCCTGGAAAACATCTTCGACGGCAGTCTGCTCAGCCGGCCGCGCTGGACGCGCTGGGCGGAGACGGCGCTGCTCGCGCTGTTCGGCGTCATCCTGGTGATCGCCGTGCCGGTAATCGGCTCTCTGCGCTCCTCGCTGGTACTGCTCGGCGAGGTGGGCGCGCTGTTGCTGGCCGGGGTCGCCCTGTTCCAATACGCCGGCGTGCTGTTCGACGCGGCATGGCCGGCCCTGGGCCTCAATATCTTGTTCGGCGGACTGCTGCGGGCGACGCTGACCGAGGCCGAACGGCAGCGGGAACGCTTAAAGCGCGAGCTCGAGGTGCGGCGGGAGGCCGCCGCGAAGATCGCCGGCGAGCTGGAAGCCGCGCGCCGCGTGCAAATGGGCATGCTGCCCGTTGCGGCGCAGGTGTTCCCCGACGAGAAGCGCTTCGAGCTGCACGCCTACATGGACCCCGCGAAGGAAGTCGGCGGCGACCTTTACGACTTCTTCCTGCTGGACCGATCGCGCCTGTTCTTCATGGTCGGCGATGTTTCGGGAAAAGGGATGCCCGCCAGCATTTTCATGGCGCTGTCCAAGTCGCTGTACAAGAGCACGGCGCTGCGCCGCCAGGGCGACGTCGGCCGGGTCATGTCCGATGCCAACGCCGAGATCTCGCGCGAAAACCCCGAGCTGATGTTCGTGACGGTGCTCGCCTGCGTGCTCGACGTGGAAACGGGAGAGCTCGCCTACTGCAACGCCGGACACGTACCGCCGTACGCCCTGCTCCCGGCCGGGAACGCACTTAGCCGCCTGGCGGGCGGCGGTCCGCCCCTGTGCATGCTGGAGGACTTTCCTTACGAGACGGCGCGCTACCGCATGTCGCCGGGCGAATCGCTGATCCTCGTCAGCGACGGCGTCACGGAAGCCATGAATCCCGCCGGCGAGCTGTTCGGGCGGGTGCGGCTGGAACGACTGCTTTCGAGAACGCCGGGAGCGGGGAGCGCCGAAGAGCGGGTGAATGCCGTACGCGATGAAGTGCGCGGATTCTCGGCGGGCGCTGAGATGGCCGACGACATGACGATACTCGCGGTGCGCTGGTTGAAACGAGCGTGACTGGTGAGGCGTGACTGCTGAACCGTGACTGGTGATTCGTGACTGGTGAAGCGTGACCGCTCACCGCTTACCGTTCACCGTTCACCGTTCACCGTTCACCGCTTCTTAGCGGACGTTGATCTCTACCCGCCGGTTGCGGGGCTCGGAAACTTCATCGGGGGTGGCAATGATCGGCTCGCGCTCGCCGCGCCCCGCGACGCTGACGGCGCTGTTCGGGATGCCGCGGTCGATGAAATCCTTGCGCACGCGTTCAGCGCGCTTCAGCGAGAGCGCGTCGTTGTACTCGACCGTGCCGACGCGGTCGGTGTGGCCGATCACCGCGATCTCCGCCGCCTTGCGGCGAGCAATCTCGGCGAAGACGCCTTCGAAGGCCTGCTTGGACTCCGGCGTGTATTCGTCGGTGCCTTCCTGGAAATACAGCAGGAACGAGACCGGGCGCAACGGCTGCGCCGCGATCGCGCCCGAGAAAACCCGCTTGACCTCGGCTTCGCTCACGGAACGCGCCTCGACCTTTGCAGACGGATCGACGCGGGCCGCCGAGTAAGCCTGGTTCAACGTTGTGCCGCCTTGCGCGCCGGTTACGACCACCGTCCCGACCTTGCCATCGCGATCGGGCACGACGACGACCAGCTCCGGCGGGCCGGGCGGGGGTTTCGGTGGTTCCTGCGCGCAGGCACCGAGCAGCCCCGCGATCAGCGCGGCCAGGCCGGCTCGAAGAACGAATCGCATGCGCAGCCGCTTTTACTGCGCAGCGCCGACCTGCACGAAAAACTCGGTGCCGCGCACGCCCAGGATCGTGGCCGGCGTCTTCACCGTCATGGCGTCGGGCGACTGCTTCGCGATCTTGCCCGAAATCACGGAGAGCGTGCCGTTGCGCACCGAGGTGTCGAGCCTGCCTTCGTGGGTGGTCGAATTGAACGAGAACCGGTCCAGCGACAGCACGCTGTTCGGGCCCGCCGACATCATCGTGTTGTCGATGAAGGTGATGCCGACCGATCCGTCTATGCCGGTGCGCACGATGTCGGACTGCCGCACCCAGGTTCCCACGGCGCCGAGGACGCGCTGCGCTCCCCGCTCGATGATCACGGTGCCGTTCGCCACCTTGATCTGGCCGATGTCGTCGGCCAGGGCCGGGCCGGCGGACAGCAGGCCGGCCGACAGGACGACGACGCTGAATAGGCTGTTACGGGTGCGCGATGCGGACATGCGATGGCCTCCCTTGAAAATCGTGCGGTTTTTCGCACTAACGCGCGTTGAGCGGCGCTACGGGCGTCCGCTCCAACGCGCAGGGTTAAACCGGAGCCGTGTTTCCGGTTTAACTTGCTTATGATGACATAAATCCCGCATCCGGATAAACCGGATCGGGTATCCTTCGGTTGATGGCGAAAATACCCTCCCGCGCGTCCCTGGCTCTCGCGGCCGACCCCCACGAATACCCGCGCCTGCAGGCGTTCGTCGAAAGCGCCTGCGAACAGGCCGGGTGCTCCGCCGGCCAGCGCCTGCGCGTCCTGCTGGTCGTGGAGGAGCTGTTCACCAACACGGTCAAGTACGGCCAGAGCGGCGGCGCGCCGGTTTCGGTTACCATCTCGGTGGAGTCCGACGGCGCGAAGGGTATGACCGTCTGCTATGAAGACAACGCCCCGCGGCACGATCCGTTCGGGCAACCCGGCGCGGACGAGGAGCTGAGTGCTTCCGTGACCAAGCGCCGGATCGGCGGGCTCGGCATCGTGCTGGTCCGGGAACTGGGCAAAGACGTGCACTATGCGTGGTCCGAGGGGAAGAACCGCCTGACCTTCGCGGTCCCGCTCGACTCGCCGCCACGCCGCGAATATTGAAATAACGAACCACGGGAGCCCATCAATGGCTGCGCAGCAAAACACCAACAACATGGCGCTGTTTTGCGATTTCGAGAACATCGCCCTCGGCGTGCGTGACGCCAAATACGAGAAGTTCGACGTCCGGAAGGTGCTCGAGCACCTGCTGCTCAAGGGCAGCATCGTGGTCAAGAAGGCCTACTGCGACTGGGACCGCTACAAGACGTTCAAGCCGGCGATGCACGAGGCGGCATTCGAGCTGATCGAGATCCCGCACATCCGCATGTCCGGGAAAAACTCCGCCGACATCCGCATGGTGGTGGATGCGCTCGATCTCTGCTACACCAAGTCGCATGTGGACACGTTCGTGATCATCAGCGGGGACTCCGACTTCTCGCCGCTGGTGAGCAAGCTGCGGGAGAACAACAAGACCGTCATCGGCGTCGGCGTGAAGCAGTCGTCTTCCGACCTGCTGGTCGCCAACTGCGACGAGTTCATCTTCTACGACGACCTGGTGCGTGAGAAACCGAAGAGACAGACCCGCAAGAGGCCCCCGGCTGCCGCACCCGAAGCCAACAAGGCCCCTGCGGCGGAAGGTGACAAGAAGCAGGAAGCGCTCGATCTGGTGATGGAAACGGTGGAAGCCCTGTTCACCGAGCGCGGTTCGGAAGAGAAGATCTGGGGCTCGATGGTGAAGCAGGCATTGAAGCGCCGGCATCCCGGCTTCAACGAGTCCTACTACGGCTTCCGCTCCTTCAGCAAGCTGCTCGACGAGGCTGGGGCACGCAAGCTGCTCACGCTCGAGCACGACGAGAAGTCGGGCGGGGTGATCATCAAGAGTTTCAATCCCGACTACTGAGGGGATGAAACCGCCGATGAACGCCGATGGACGCAGATAAGATCAAAGACCAACACTGCAAACAATAATGAGATCTACGGTTTCGTTTTCCAGGTTTTACCGGCGTTAATCTGCGTTTATCTGCG
>JAHFRO010000128.1:0-5253 GCA_023266245.1 Betaproteobacteria bacterium
CCCCCATGCCGGCGCTCGCCATCCCGGGATTCCCCGAGGTGTTGATGTGCCAGGTTCCTTTAGGCGCCGCGCAGATACTGCCGGCACCCTTAAGAACAACCAGGCTGTTGAGCCTTGCAGCAAGTGTTGTCGCGGCGCCTACGCGGTCGTTCTGCACTTCGCGCGCAGTGATGGCGAGCAGCCGCGCGGCCTCGGCCGGGTGTGGCGTGAGCAAGGTTGGCGCCTGCCGACCCCTGAGCAGCGCGGCGAGTTGAAGATCGGCGGCGATCAGGTTCAGGGCGTCGGCGTCCAGCACCAGCGACAGCGGCGCCTCCAGAGCTGCGCGGAGGTAGAGAGCGGCATCCGGCGTCTGGCCGAGGCCGGGTCCGACAGCGAGGCAGGTGAGGTTGCCGAGTTTGAGCACTTCGTCGGCGCTGCGCAGCATGAGCTCGGGCTGCACTGCGTCGGCGAGTGGAGTGTCCTGGGCTAGAAGTCCGACGTAGACCCGTCCGCTGCCCAGCTTCAACGCCGCGCGCCCGGCGAGCAGCGCCGCGCCGACCATGCCGGGCGCGCCGCCCACGATACCGACGCTGCCGTAGTCGCCTTTGTGGCTGTTGCGCGCGCGCGGCTTCATGGCCGACAACAGCACTTCCCGGCCGATGAGGAAGCCGCTAGCGGGGCGCAGCGCCGGCGCATCGAGATCGAGGGTGCGCAGATGAATCTCGCCGCTATGGTCGGGACCGTCGAGGGTGAGCAGGCCGGGCTTGAGCGCGATGAAAGTGACCGTGTGGCGTGCGCGCACGGCGCCGCCCAGCACGCGCCCGGTGTCCGACTGTAAACCGCTCGGCACATCGATCGCGAGCACCGGCGCGCCGAGGAGGTTGATCGCCGTGATCCACTCCGCATGGCGGCCGGTGACCTCGCGCTCCAGGCCGATGCCGAATACGCCGTCCACCACCAGCCCCCACTCATGCGCCGTGGGCAACGCGCTGGCGATACTGCCGCCGGCGGCACGCCAGGCGCGCAGCGCTGCACCAGCGTCCGCGGACAACTTGCCTTCCTCGCCCGCGAATACCACCGTGACCTTGAACCACCACTCTTTGAGATGGCGCGCCAGCACGAACGCATCGCCGCCGTTGTTGCCGGGACCGGCGAGGACCAGCACCGGCCTGCCATTGCCGCCCGCGACCTCGCGCGCCACTTCGGCAGCCGCCAGTCCGGCCCGTTCCATCAGCTGTGGCGGGTTCGGAGACGCCGCTGCCGCCGCTTCGATTGCGCGCACGTCGGCAGTCAGATAGATCGGCGTGTTGTGGGCGGCACGTACCGTCATAAGTGCCCGTAGTTTAACGTGAATCGCATCGCGCATGCTGTATCGCGATGCGATTTGATGTAGAATACTTTCCTAGCGACTCCGATCCAGCACATGTCGCAAATTCTAAGGCTGAGAGGGCGGAACGCGCTCTCAGCCTTCCGCCTCCGCAAGCTCGCATTATCCTTCTCTGCCCCCGTTCCGCGCGTCTCCGCTGTCCATGCCGAGTACTGGCATTTCGTGCAACTCTCGCGGGCGCTGTCGGACCCCGAGGCCAAACGTCTCGAGCGCGTCCTGACCTACGGTCCCGCCGCTATGGCGGGCGAGGCGCGCGGCGACCTCATGCTGGTCGTGCCGCGCATCGGCACCCTTTCGCCGTGGTCATCCAAAGCGACCGACATCGCGCGCCACTGCGGGCTCGATGCGGTGCTGCGCATCGAGCGCGGCGTGGCGTACTGGATCATGACGCGCGATGGTGCAGCCCTTTCTTCAGGTGAGCGGGCGGCACTAGCACCCCTGATACATGACCGTATGACGGAAACGGTGCTTGCCTCTTTTGAGGATGCCGCCCGCTTGTTCGAGCATTTCCAGCCCAGGGCGCTCGCGACAGTGGACGTGATGGGCGGAGGCGCGGCGATCCTGGAACGCGCCAACCGCGACATGGGGCTTGCGCTGTCGGAAGACGAAATCGCATACCTCGCGGAATATTTCACCCGTGTCGGCCGCAATCCCACCGATGTCGAGCTGATGATGTTCGCTCAGGCCAACTCCGAGCACTGCCGGCACAAGATCTTCAACGCGGATTGGGTGGTCGACGGCAAGCCTCAGGCCCAGTCGCTGTTCGGCATGATCCGCACCACACACGAGAAAAATCCCCGCGGTACGGTGGTCGCCTACGTCGACAACGCCGCCGTAATGGAAGGGGCGAATGTGGAGCGCTTCTATCCCCGGCACGACGGCGAGTACCGCTTCATCGAGGAACCTATCCATACCCTGATGAAGGTGGAAACCCACAACCATCCGACGGCGATCTCGCCATTCCCGGGCGCCGCGACCGGCGCCGGCGGCGAGATTCGCGATGAAGGCGCTACCGGTTGCGGCGCCAAGCCCAAGGCGGGGCTCACCGGATTCACGGTATCCCACCTTTGCATCCCCGGCTTCGAGCAGCCGTGGGAGCGCGACGGCTACGGACGGCCGCGGCGCATCGCATCGCCGCTGCAGATCATGCTGGAAGGCCCCATCGGCGGGGCCTCGTTCAACAATGAATTCGGCCGGCCCAACCTCGCCGGCTACTTTCGCACCTTCGAGCAGCGCGTCGCAGGGGCAGTGCGCGGCTATCACAAACCGATCATGATCGCCGGTGGCATCGGCAACCTTGCCGCGCGCCACGCGCGCAAGCGCGGGCTGGTCTCCGGCGCGCTGCTGATCCAGCTCGGCGGCCCCGGCATGCTGATCGGGCTGGGTGGCGGTGCTGCTTCCAGCATGGATACCGGCACCAACCTGGAAGACCTCGACTTCGACTCGGTGCAGCGCGGCAACGCGGAGATCCAGCGCCGTGCACAGGAAGTCATTGATCGCTGCTGGGCGCTGGGCGACGCCAATCCGGTCCTTTCGATCCACGACGTGGGGGCCGGGGGACTTTCCAACGCGCTGCCGGAGCTGGTGCATGCGGCGCAGCGCGGCGGGCGCTTCGACCTGCGCCGGATCCCTAACGAGGAGCCGGGAATGTCGCCGCTGCAGATCTGGTGCAACGAGGCCCAGGAGCGCTACGTGCTGGCGATCGCTCCGCATGATCTCGATCGCTTTCGCGCGATCTGCGAGCGCGAGCGCTGCCCGTTCGCGGTGATCGGGGAGGCAACCGATGACGGGCGGCTCACCGTGACCGACCCGATGTACAACAACCGGCCGGTCGACATGGAGCTCGCGGTGCTGCTGGGAAAACCGCCGCGCATGACGCGCAGCGTTACGCACGAGCGACGCGAGTTGCCGCCGTTCGAATCCGCCGGCATCGATCTGCGCGAAGCGGCGTACCGCGTGCTGCGGTTTCCCGCCGTGGCGGACAAGACCTTCCTCATCGCCATCGGCGACCGCACCGTGGGCGGCCTCACGGCGCGCGACCAGATGGTCGGCCCGTGGCAGGTGCCGGTGGCCGACGTCGCGGTGACGCTGATGGGATTTCGAACCTATCGCGGAGAAGCGTTCGCCATGGGCGAGCGCACGCCGCTTGCGCTGGTGAACCCGGCAGCCTCGGGACGCATGGCCGTGGGCGAGGCGATCACCAACATCGCCGCCGCACTGGTCGGCGACATCAGTAACATCAAGCTCTCCGCCAACTGGATGGCGGCGGCCGGTCATGCCGGTGAAGACGCCGCACTTTTCGATACCGTGCGCGCGGTGGCGCTCGAGCTGTGCCCGGCGCTCGGCGTGAGCATCCCGGTCGGCAAGGATTCGCTTTCAATGAAGACATCGTGGAGCGAGAACGGCGCGCAAGGGGAGGTCACCGCGCCGATCTCGCTCATTGTGTCGGCATTTGCGCCGGTGGCCGACGTGCGCGGGACGCTGACGCCGGAGCTGCGCACCGACTGCGGAGATACCGATCTCGTCCTGGTTGATCTCGGTGGGGGGCAGTGCCGCTTGGGCGGCTCGGCGCTCACCCAGGTTTACGGCCAGCTGGGGAACGCCGCGCCGGACGTGGATGCGGAGCGGCTCAATGCGTTCTTCGGGGTGGTGCAGCAGCTCAACCGCGCCGGGAAGATTCTGGCCTATCACGACCGTTCCGACGGCGGGCTGTTCGCCACGGTATGCGAAATGATGTTTGCCGGTCGAGTTGGAGCCACGCTCCAACTCGACACAGTACTTGGCGGCAAGTCGGCGATTGAGTTCCTGTTCAATGAAGAGCTCGGTGCGGTGCTCCAGGTCCGTCGAGCTGACACGCCCTACGTGCGGAGGGTGTTCGCGGAATCGGGCCTGGAGCGTCACTTCAATCTGATCGGGGGACTGAACCAGGATGACGCCCTCAGGCTCATCGCGGGGGATACGGAAACATTTTCTGAAAAGCGCGGCGATCTTCGCCGCGCTTGGTCGGAGACCACCTACCACCTGCAGAAACTGCGCGACAATCCGGAATGCGCGCAGCAGGAGTACGACCGCATCCTCGATGCCGGCGATCCGGGCCTGCACGCGGCGCTCACCTTCGATCCGTCACATGACGTGGCGGCACCGTTGGTGACTCGCGGCGCGCGCCCGCGGGTGGCGATACTGAGAGAGCAGGGCGTGAACGGCCAGACCGAGATGGCGGCGGCATTCGACCGCGCGGGGTTCGCCGCGGTGGACGTGCACATGAGCGATATCATCGCCAGGCGCGTCAGCCTGAAGGATTTCAAGGGTTTCGCCGCCTGCGGCGGCTTTTCCTACGGCGACGTGCTCGGCGCTGGGGAGGGATGGGCAAAATCGATCCTGTTCAATGCGCGCGCACGCGAGGAGTTCGAGGCGTTCTTCAGGCGCGCCGACTCGTTCGCGCTCGGCGTGTGCAACGGCTGCCAGATGATGAGCAATCTGCACGAGCTCATCCCCGGGGCGGAAGCATGGCCGCACTTCGTGCGCAACCAGTCGGAGCAGTTCGAGGCGCGCTTCGTGATGCTGGAGGTGCAGCGCTCGTCCTCGCTGTTCTTCGAGGGCATGGTGGGCAGCCGCATGCCGATCGCGGTGTCGAATGGCGAGGGCTACGCCGAATTCGCGAGCGCAGCGGCGCGTGCGACAGTGGAACCGCTGGTCGCGCTGCGCTTTGTCGACAATCGCGGCGCGGTGACGGAGACCTACCCCTGCAACCCCAACGGCTCGCCGTCCGGCATCACGGGGCTCACCACGCCCGACGGGCGCTTCACCATCCTCATGCCTCATCCCGAGCGTGTGTTCCGCACGGTGCAGAACTCCTGGCATCCGGAGCACTGGGGCGAAGATGCACC
>JAHFRO010000128.1:5353-6808 GCA_023266245.1 Betaproteobacteria bacterium
TGTTGCAGCTGCTGCTGGATCTGTGGTTTTGCTTCCTCGAAGGCCGGAAACTTCATCGCACGCTCGTCCTCGAGCTGGATCACGTGCCAGCCGAACTGCGTGTTTACGGGCGCATCGGTCATCTGGCCTTTCTTGAGCTTGGCGATGGCCTCACCGAACGGCGCAACATACCGACTTGCAGGTGCCCAATCGAGGTCACCGCCGCGGGCTTTCGAGCCCTGGTCCTTGGACTTCTCCGAAGCGATTTTCTCGAAGTTCGCGCCCTTCTTGATCTGCGCGATGATGTCCTTGGCCTCATCCTCCTTTTCGACCAGGATGTGGCGAGCGCGGTATTCCTTGCCCCCTGTTTCTGCCTTGATGCGATCGTATTCCTTTCTCATTACATCCTCACTGATCGGGAGGGTTCTCAGGTAATCCTGCAGGTAGGCGTTGATCAGGATGCCCTGCCGCTGGATTACAATTTGCGTAGCGACTTCAGGGTTTTTGTCCAGCCCTTTCTTCGCCGATTCCTGAGCGACGATTTCTCGGTTGATTAGTTCGTCACGGAGCCGGTTGCGCAGCTCAGGTGAGTCCGGCTGACCTTGGGCGGTCATGCTCTTGACCACAAAGTCGAGTCGCGATTGCGGGATGGCCACGCCGTTGACACGCGCGACATTCTGGCCGTGCACGGTGGTCATCGTGGCCAAACCGACCAGTAGCAATGCGAGCGTGGATAACTTCATCGGTGGTTCCTTTCTGGTTGGACAAATTAGATTTCGCCGGGCGCTAAGGCCTTGATGGCAAGTGCATGGATCTCCTTCTGCATCAGCGGACCGAGCGCCTCGTACACCATGCGGTGCCGCAGCTGGACCGATTTGCCGGTGAACTCGGGCGAGACGATGACGAGCCGGTAATGTCCGCCGCCACCCCTGGCGCCCTCGTGCCCGACGTGCTTGCCGGACTCGTCCAGTATCTCTAGCGATTCCGGCTTGAGGGCGGCGAGGCGCTGCTCGATTTGCCGCGGAACGTTCACTCGGCTTTCTTGTCCTCGAGGTATCGGGAAAGCATCAGCGCCTGCAGTACCACAAACACCAGCATCAGGCCGATCCCGCCGAACAGCTTGAAATTCACCCACGCATCGGTAGAGAAGTTGTAGGCGACGAACAGGTTGAGCGCGCCCATCACAACGAAAAACACGATCCAGCTCGCCTGCAGCTTGCCCCACACCACGTCGGGCAGCGTGACCTGCCGCACCATCATGGAGCGGATCAGGTTCTTCTTGAATACCAGCGTTGCCACCGCCAGCGCGGTACCGAACAGCCAGTAGAGGACGGTCGGCTTCCACTTGATGAAGGTCTCGTCCTGCAGCAGCAGGGTCGCGCCGCCGAACACCACGATCACCGCGAGGCTCGCCCACAGCATGTTTTCGACCTTGCGGTGACGCAGCCACACCCAGCCGATCTGCACGAAGGTCGA
>JAHFRO010000129.1 GCA_023266245.1 Betaproteobacteria bacterium
ACGCCGATCAGATCAACACCAAAGACGTGGTCAGCAGGAGACTTCATCCGCGTTTATCGGCGTTTATCTGCGGCTATATCTTGCATTTGATTTTTGACATGGGTGCTAGCCGTGCTTGCGCTCAAACTCGCCCATGAATCCGACCAGCGCCTTCACGCCCTCCATCGGCATCGCGTTGTAGAGCGAGGCGCGCATGCCGCCCACCGAGCGGTGACCCTTGAGCTGGGTCAGCCCGTGGCTCTTCGCCTGCTTGAGAAACTCTTCGTCGAGCTGGTCGTTGCGCAACCGGAACGGGATGTTCATGCGCGAACGGTCCTGTTTCACCACCGGCGAATGATAGAACTCGGTCTGGTCGAGGTAATCGTACACGAGCCTGGCCTTGGCGATGTTGATCTGTTCCATCTGCTTCAGGCCCCCGAGCTGTTTCAGCCACTGAAATACCAGGCCCGCGACATACACCGCAAAAGTGGGCGGCGTGTTGTGCATCGAGTCGGCTTCGGCCTGCACCTTGTAATCGAACACCGACGGCGTGAACGGCAGCGCCTGCCCGATCAGATCCTCGCGCACGATGACGATGGTGAGCCCCGCCGGCCCGACGTTCTTCTGCGCCCCGGCGTAGATCAGGCCGTAGCGGCCGACGTCGAGCGGCCGCGACAGGATATGGGAAGACATATCCGCCACCAGCGGCACACCCCCAGTGTCCGGGATCCAGTGGAATTCCACCCCGCCTATGGTTTCGTTGGAGATGAAGTGCACGTAAGCCGCTTCAGGATCGAGCTTCCAGTTGTCCTGCTTCGGCGCGTAGGTGAAGTTGGCGTCCTCGGAGCTTGCCGCGATGCTCACCTTGCAGTAGCGCTTGGCCTCGCTGATCGCCTTCTTCGACCAGTAGCCGGTGTTGACATAGTCCGCCTTGCTTTTGCCGCGCAGCAGGTTCATCGGCACGACCGCGAATTGCCCCGCCGCCCCTCCCTGCAGGAACAGCACCTTGTAGTTCCTGGGTATCGCCAGCAGCTCCCTCAGGTCGGCCTCGGCCTGGGCCTGGATGGCGATGAACTCCTTGCCGCGGTGGCTCATCTCCATCACCGCCATACCGCTGCCGTGCCAGTCGAGCATCTCCTCGGCAGCCCGGTGCAGCACCGGTTCCGGCAGTACCGCCGGCCCGGCGCTGAAGTTGTAAACGCGAGTCATTGACGCAATCGCTTTAATGCAAGGTTAGTGGAAACCCGACTTCGTTGAGTGAAAAGTGAGAAAACCGACCGACTCGCTCTCCCTGGCTTTACGTTTCACGTTTCACATTTCACGTTTCACCGTTCTCATCGTCCGACTCGACGATCTTCTCGAGACCCGCAAGCCTCTCGCCTTCATCGAGATTGATCAGGCGCACGCCCTGGGTGGAGCGTCCCTGCTCCCGCACCTCTCCCACGCGCGTGCGGATCAGCACGCCGCCGGTGGTGATCAGCATGATCCCGTCCTCCGCGCCGACCAGCTGTGCGCCGACGAGCTTGCCGTTGCGCTCGCTGCACTGGATCGCGATCATGCCCTGCGTGCCGCGACCATGGCGGGTGTACTGGGAAACCGGCGTGCGCTTGCCGTAGCCGCGCTCGGTGGCGGTGAGCACCGACAACGCCTCGCCATCGGCGGTGAGCAGCGAGATGACTCGCCGCCCCTTCTGCAGCCTCATGCCGCGCACGCCGGTCGCGTTGCGTCCCATCGCGCGTACCTCGCCCTCCGCAAAGCGCACCGCCTTGCCGGCGTCGGAGAACAGCATGATGTCCTGTTTGCCGTCGGTGAGCGCCACTCCGATCAGGTAATCCCCGTCCCCGAGGTTGACGGCGATGATGCCCTTCGACATCGGGCGCGAGAACGCCGAGAGCGCGGTCTTCTTCACCGTGCCGAGCGCGGTCGCCATGAACACGAAGTGCTCGTCGTCGAACTCCTTGACCGGCAGCACCGCGGTGATCTTCTCGTGTTCCATCAAGGGAACCAGGTTCACGATCGGCTTGCCGCGCGAAGCGCGGCTGCCCTGCGGCACCTCGTAGACCTTGAGCCAGTAGATGCGCCCCCGGTTGGAAAAGCACAGGATGAAATCATGGGTGTTGGCGATGAACAGGTTCTCGACGAAATCGTCTTCCTTGGTGGTGGTGGCCTGCCTGCCGCGGCCGCCGCGCTTCTGCGCGCGGTAGTCCGCCACCGGCTGCGACTTCATGTAGCCGCCATGCGACAGCGTCACGACCACGTCCTCGGAGGCGATCAGGTCCTCCATGCCGAGGTCCTGGGTCTGGGTGACGATCTCGCTCTTGCGCTCGTCGCCGTACTGCTTTTTCATCTCAGCCAGTTCCTGCGAGATGATCCTGGTCACGCGCGCCGGCTTCGCCAGCACGTCGACGAGGTCCACGATCTTGTCCATCGTCTCCTTGTACTCCGAGACGATCTTGTCCTGCTCGAGCGCGGTCAGGTTCTGCAGCCGCAACTCGAGGATGCGCTGCGCCTGGGTGTCGGAGAGCTTGTATCCTTTCTTCTGCGGCCCGTATTCTTCCGACAGCCCCTCGGGACGCGACACCTGACCTTCGCCGCGCGCGAGCAGTTCCTCCACCAGCCTGGAGCGCCAGAAGCGCGCCATCAGCTCGTTCTTGGCGTCGGCCGGCGTGGACGCCGCCTTGATCAGCGCGATCACGTCGTCAACGTTTGACAGCGCCACCGCGAGCCCTTCCAGAATGTGGCCGCGCTCGCGTGCTTTCTTCAGCTCGAACACGGTACGCCGCGTGACCACCTCGCGACGGTGACGCAGGAAGGCATCCAGGAACTGCTTGAGGTTGAGCAGCCGCGGCTGGCCGTCCACCAGCGCGACCATGTTCATGCCGAAGGTCTCCTGCATCTGTGTTTCCTTCCACAGATTGTTCAGGATCACCTCCGGCACCTCGCCGCGCTTCAGCTCGATCACCGCGCGCATTCCGGCCTTATCGGATTCGTCGCGGATGTCGGCGATGCCCTCGATCCTCTTCTCGCGCACCATCTCGCCGATCTTCATCAGGAGACTGGCCTTGTTGACTTGGTACGGGAGCTCGTCGATCACGATCGACACGCGCCCGCCCTTTTCCGCCTCCTCGAAATGGGTGCGCGCGCGCATCACCACCCTGCCGCGCCCGGTGCGGTAACCTTCCTTGACGCCTCCCGTTCCGTAGATGATGCCGCTGGTCGGAAAATCGGGCGCGGGAACGATCTGGGTCAGCTCATCGACGGCAATTTCCTGGTTCTTCAGCAGCGCCTGGCAGGCGTCGATCACCTCGGAAAGGTTGTGCGGCGGGATGTTGGTCGCCATGCCCACCGCGATGCCCGAGGAGCCGTTGATCAGCAGATTGGGGGTGCGCGTCGGCAGGGCGACCGGCTCCCGCTCCTTGCCGTCGTAGTTCGGCACGAAATCGACCGTTTCCATGTCGATGTCGGCCAGCATCTCGGAAGTGATGCGCTCGAGCCGGCATTCGGTATAGCGATAGGCCGCGGGCGAGTCGCCGTCGACCGAACCGAAGTTGCCCTGGCCGTCGATCAGCGTGTAGCGCATCGAGAAGTCCTGCGCCATGCGCACCAGCGCTTCGTAGGTGGCGGCGTCGCCGTGCGGGTGGTACTTCCCGAGCACATCGCCCACCACGCGCGCGCACTTGACGTACGGCCGGTTCCAGACGTTGTTCGCCTCATGCATGGCGAACAGGATGCGGCGGTGCACCGGTTTGAGGCCGTCGCGCACGTCCGGCAGGGCCCGTCCCACGATCACGCTCATCGCGTAATCGAGATAGGAACGGCGCATTTCTTCTTCGAGACTGATGGGCAGCGTTTCTTTGGCGATCTGGTCCATGAATATGCGGGGAAAAAAGCGGTTTTTACGCGGCTGCTAAAAAAGCGTAATTTTACCACGCACGATGTCCGCATCCGGTCCCTTGCGCACAGCCTGCCCGCAGCGAGCCGGCGGCGATTCGACCTGCGCGGTAATGCGCCGTTTTTTGAACCGGCCCGGGGTTGCACAACCCGGGTGGTGCAGTGCAAAAAGGGCGCTGCGGCCAGCCTTATTTACTATGCCGAGGGCACCGGTATCAAAGAAATAAAGTGGGAGCGCGGCCACCCGCAGTCCACTTCGTGAAACGCCCTGCCGGGGCAGGGCGTTTCTTTTAAGCAACAACAGGGTATGCCTTCTTCCTCAGAAACGTGTTATGATTTCGGCATAATTTGCCTTGCTACCAAGGTTGTGATATTAAGTGCCTTTGGGGAGACTCTCAGAATTAACCGTTCCGGCGGGTCCCTGACTATCGCATAAGAGGAGGATCAAAAATCATGAATTCAGCAATCCGGATGACGCTCGTTGGCCTCGCTGCCGCTGGCGTGTTTCTGCCCGCGCCCGCGTCGGCCATGAAGCATGAAATGGCTTCTTCTTCCAAGAACCAGGGTTACCTACTGGATTCCACCGGCGCTATCGTTAGAGCGCCGGGCGCCGGAGTCTGTGTGCGCACCAGCGACTGGACCCCGGCCCGCGCGGTTGCCGAGTGCGATCCCGATCTGGTGAAGAAACCCGCGCCCAAGCCGGCTGCGAAACCGGCCGAGAAGCCCAAGCCCAAGCCAGAAGCGAAGGCCAAACCGACCTTCATCAACGTCGAAGAGAAGATCGAGTTGCAAGGCATGCCCTTCGGCAAGGCCGAGATGACCGACGACAACAAGAAGGAACTCGATAATTTCCTCGCTGCTCTGCGCAAGGCCACCAAGGCCCGCGCCCCGGTGCAATTAGGCGCGGTGGTTGTGACCGGTCATACCGACCGCATCGGCGGCCTCAAGTACAACATGAAGCTGTCCGAGCAGCGCGCGGTGGTCGTGAAAGATTACCTGGTCAGCAAGGGCGTTGACCAGAAGCTGGTCTTCTGGGAAGGCAAGGCCTTCAAGCAGCCGATCCCGGTGACCAAATTCTGCGACAACAAGATGAAGCGCAAGCAGTTGATCGAGTGCCTGGCGCCGAACCGCCGCGTAACGGTTGAAGTCGTGGGCCGCGCAGAATCGCTCGCCAAGCCGAAACCGGCTGCTGCCAAGCCCGCGGCGAAGCCCAAATCCAAACCATAAATCGAGAAGCGTAGTAACACAAAGCCCTGCTTCGGCAGGGCTTTTTTTTATTCCGGGGATGGTTAGAATCAATAACCCCAAAGACCAAGTAACCGCAGATGCACGCCGATAACCCCAAAGCCAATAGCCACAGAGATCACAGAGAACACAGAGAATAAGCGAAATGCAAGACCGGTCTGATTCATGGGGTTTAACCCTCTGTGAACTCTGTGTCCTCTGTGGCAAAGGGTCTTGTTTTTTCTGCGTTCATCTGCGTTCACCGGCGGTTTCATTTTGTTATTTAGATGAATGCCAGCCTGCCTGAAATCGCCCCTACCCTGGTCGAGGCACGCTGGGTGATACCGGCCGATCCGCCGCAGGCGGTCCTGCACCATCACGCCCTCGTCATCGCCGGCGGCCGCATCCGCGAGGTGCTCCCCGCCCAGCAGGCGCGCGAGCGCTATCGCGATGCGCGCCGCATCGAGCTTCCCGGACACGCCCTGATTCCCGGGCTCATCAACCTGCACACGCACGCGGCGATGGCGCTGATGCGCGGGCTGGCCGACGACCGCGCGCTGATGGACTGGCTGCAGAACCACATCTGGCCGGTCGAGATGCGCCTGGTCAGCTCCGACTTCGTCTACGACGGCACCCTGCTCGCCTGCGCCGAGATGCTGCGCGGGGGCGTAACCTGCTTCAACGACATGTATTTCTTTCCCGAAGCGGCGGCACGGGCGGCGCTCGCCGCGGGCATGCGCGCCGCGCTCGGCATGATCGTGCTCGAGTTCCGCTCGCCGTACGCCACCGACGCCGGCGACTACCTGAGCAAGGGCCTCGCCCTGCGCGACGCCTTCAAGCACGAGCCGCTGCTCTCCTTCTGCCTCGCGCCGCACGCCCCTTACACCGTGAGCGATGCCACCTTCGAGCGCGTGGCGACTTATGCGGGCGAGCTCGACGTGCCGGTACACATGCACCTGCACGAGACCGCCGGTGAGATCCGCGACAGCCTCGCAGCCCACCAGCTGCGCCCGATCCGCAGGCTGCAGCAGCTCGCTCTGCTCGGCCCCAACCTGATCGCGGTGCACGCGGTGCACCTCACCGAGGATGAGATCGCGCTGCTCGCCGAACACGGCTGTCACGTCGCCCACTGCCCGTCCTCCAATCTCAAGCTCGCGAGCGGCATCGCGCCCGTGGCCGCGCTCCATGAATGCGGGGTGAACCTCGGTCTCGGCACCGACGGGGCGGCGAGCAATAACCGCCTCGATGTTTTCACCGAAATGCGGCTCGCGGCCCTGCTCGCCAAGGGTGCAAGCGGTCAGGCCACCACGCTCCCCGCCCACGCCGTGCTCGGCATGGCGACGCTCAATGCGGCGCGCGCGCTGGGAATAGACGATGAGATCGGCTCGTTGATCCCCGGCAAGCGTGCCGACGTGACAGCCGTGAACCTGGGCGCACCGGAGCTGTCACCGTGCTATGACCCGCTGTCGCATCTGGTCTACGCCGCCGGGCGCGAGCACGTGAGCCACGTCTGGGTGAACGGCGAGCTGCTGGTCGAAGACGGCCGCCTCACCCGCCTCGATCCCGCGGAACTCACCGCGAAAGCAGCTTACTGGAAGGATAAAATCAGGGGTTAGGATTCAGGATTCAGTAAAATCATCACGTCGGGTTCTTACCCGCTTCAACCGAATCCTGAATCCTGACTCCTGAATCCTG
>JAHFRO010000130.1 GCA_023266245.1 Betaproteobacteria bacterium
AGGAATTCCTCGATGACCTCGGCCAGCCGCCGCGGCTGGTCGTGGTGCATCATGTGGCCGCAGTCGTCGAGCCACGCCTCGCGCAAATGGCGGAACGCGCCTTTTCGCGCGGCAAGCTGTTCGGGCGTGTCCTTGAGGTAACCGGTGCCCTTGGATTCTCGGGCAAACACCCACAGCACCGGGGCGGTCACGTGCCGCCAGCAGGCCAGCAGCTCCTCCATGCGGAACAGATAGGGGTTGGCGAGCTTGTGGCACGGATCGCTCCGCAGGACGACCGTGCCGTCCCCGCTTTCCTTCGCCCAGTGGCGCGCGAGGAACCCGGCTTTCTCGTCGCTCAGCCGTGGATTGCCGCGCTTGAGCCGCGCCGCGACCTCGGAGTACGACGCATAGGGCCGGAAACGCGGCGGTTCGCGCAGCTCCTCCAGCCATTGCCGGTAACGCGCCGGTGCCTGGTCGGCGGTGGTGCGCGCAAGCCCGAACCCCTCGAGCGATACCACTTTCGCCGCCCGCTCGGGACGGATGCCGGCATAGGTGCAGGCGATTACTCCGCCCATGCTGTGGCCGATTAGCAGCGCCGGCGCCTCGGGTTGATAGATGTCGAGTAGCTCCTCGAGGTCGGCGCAGTAATCCGGAAACCAGTATCCTTCGTGCGCCCACTCGGTGAGTCCGAAGCCGCGCCAGTCGGGCGCGATGACGTGCCACTCGCGCGCGAACGCGTCCACCAGGAACTGGAACGAGGCCGACACATCCATCCAGCCGTGCAACAGGAACAGCTTGGGTGCACCCGCATCACCCCACGTGCGCACGTGGTAGCGCAATCCTCGGATTTCATGAAACTCCGACTGGCTTTCCTTCATCCCTCATCCTTCCGCCTTCATCCTTCCGCCCTCATCCCTCAATTCACTCCTGCCCCGCTTGCGGCTCGACGCGCTGTTCCCCGCGCAGCGCCCGCCATGACAGCAGCGCGAGGCTCGCCCCGATCAGCAGCATGCCGGCGAGTTCGACGGCGCCCGGCCGCTCCGCGAGCTGCAGCCGCGAGAACAGCACGCCCAGCGCCGGCACCGCCATGATGGACAAGCCGGCGATGCCGGCCGGCAGACGATTCAGGATGAACAGCCACAACAGCCAGCCCGCCATGGTGCCGAACAGCGTGGCGTAGATCAGCACCGCCCAGAAATACGCTGTCCACTCGATCGGGCGCGAAGGCACGACGATCGCGATCGCCGCCAGCACGATGCCGCCGAACAGCATCTGCCAGGCGGTGAGCGCCAGCAGGTCAAGCTCCTGCTGCAGCCGCCAGCGCTTCGCCAGCACCGCGCTGACCGCCCACGACACCGCGGTCGCGAGCGCGAGCAGATTGGAGGCAAAGGTGCCGGCGAGGTGCCAGGGTTCCAGCACCAGCACCAGGCCGCCCGCGGCGAGCGCCACCGCGAGCCATTGGCCGCCGCGCACGCGCTCGCCGAGCAGCGGCCAGGCAAGCAGCAGCGTCCAGAACGGGAAAGTGTAAACCAGCACCGCGGTCTTGCCGGCGGCGCCGGCCAGCAGCGCCCAGGACACGAACGCGTTGAAGCCGGTGGTCTGGAACAACCCGAGCACCAGCACCCGCGGAGCTGCGCGCAGCGCGAGCGGCCGCTTCAGCCACAGCATGGCGGCGAAGATCAGCAGCGCGCCCGAGACCGTGCGTATCGCGGCGAAATCGAAGGGGTCGGCAAAGCGCAGCGCCTCTTTCATCGCGACCCACGTATAGCCCCAGATGAGACACAACACGACGAGCGCTGCGAGGGCGCCGCGCGCGGAACGCGAGTGACGGAGCTCGCTCTTGGGATTCGTGAAAGGAAGTCTTATCATTATTCCGTTCTGCGCCGGATCCTTCCCGCAAGAATCCCGCGCGTTGAGCGGCAGCCGGGCTGTCCGTTCTAACGCGCGGAGTTGAACCGGCGCTCTGCGTCCGGTCGTTTTACAGCAGTCCCCGCGCGTTGAGCGGCAGACGGACTGTCCGTTCCAACGCGCGGAGTTAAACCGGCGCCTTGCGTCCGGTTTTAACAGGAATTATGCGGCAAATGATCTACCAAGCGGGAATCAAATGGTTCGCGCTAGTGCGCGCGCTGCGCGTGTGTGCCGCGGCGGCGGCGCTCCTCGCTCTCGCGCTGGCCGCGGCGCCGGCCGATGCGCAGCGCTTCGAGCGCGGGCTGCTGTGGCGGATCGAGGGGGGAGGCACGCCGCCAAGCCACGTGTTCGGCACCATACACGTGGATGACCCGCGCGTGACGAAATTGCCGCCGGAAGTCGCCCGGGAATTCAAGGAGGCACACAGCCTCACGCTCGAGGTCGGGCTCGACGCGACCAGTGTGCTGACGCTCGCCAACCGCATGCTGTATCTCGACGGTCGCGACCTCCCGGGAACGGTGGGCGCGGAGCTGTACGGCAAGGTAGAGGTGCTTACATCCAGGCTGGGTCTGCCCGAACCGGTGCTGCGGATGTTCAAGCCATGGGCGGCGGCGCTGCTGCTCAGCATGCCGCAGCAGAACTCGGCGGATGTGCTCGACCTCATGCTTGCCCGTAACGCCGCGGAGCAGAAGAAGCCGATCTACGAGGTGGAGAGCATGGATGAGCAGATCGCCGCGTTCGAAGGCATGGCGGAAGCCGACCAGGTTGCGCTGCTCAGGCATGCGGTCGACAACCACGAGCGCATGCCGCGCGTGATCGGCCGGCTGATCGAGGCCTATCTCGCGCGCGATCTCGCCGCGATGTGGCGCATCAGCGAGGAAACCGGCGACGCCGGCGCGGAGGCAAAGCGGCTCAACGAGATCTTCACCCGGCGTCTGCTCGACGAGCGCAATGTCCGCATGACCGAGCGCATGCAGGCGCGGCTCAAGAAGGGCGGCGCGTTCATCGCGATTGGCGCGCTCCACCTCTACGGCGACCGCGGCGTGCTGGCGCTGCTCGAGCGCCGCGGCTGGCGCGTGATGCGCATTTACTGATGAATTCGCGCCGCTGATGGAACCGCGCGGCAGGGCTGACTTTGCGGCGAGCCTGCTTGCCTCGGTGCTTTCTTCCCGGTGACCTGTCACCGGGAAGGCGTGACTGGCGCGTCGTGACTGATGAGGCGTGACTGATGTAGCGTGACTGAAGAAGCGGGTTCGTCCGGCTCTGGAATTCCAGACCCCGCCTGTTTCGCGCTGTCAGGCGAAATTTTTTTGCCGCCAGCGATCTACAGCCCCATGTTCTTGAAATCATTGTTCGTTTCTCCTCTGCGTCCTCCGCGTCCTCTGTGGTGAGAGGTTCAGGTTTTTTGCCGACGCCGTAAAATACCCTTTATGCAACCGTCGTTCGTCCATCTGCGATTACACAGCGAGTATTCGATCGTAGATGGCATCGTCCGCCTGGACGAAGCGGTCGCGGCAGCGGCCAATGACGGCATGCCGGCACTGGCGCTGACCGACCTCGCCAACGTGTTCGGCTTGGTCAAGTTCTACCAGGCGGCGCGTGCCGGCGGCATCAAGCCCATCATCGGCTGCGACGTCTGGCTCGAGAACGAGGCCGACCGTGACAAGCCCTTCCGCTTGCTGCTGCTCGCGCAATCGCGCGCCGGCTACCTGCTGCTTTCGGAGCTGCTTACCCGCGCCTACCGCAGCAACCAGTATCGCGGCCGCGCCGAGCTCAAGAAAGCGTGGTTCGCGGAAACCGGCACCGAAGAGCTGATCGCGCTTTCCGGCGCACACCACGGCGAGATCGGGCAGGCGCTGGCGGCGGACAACCAGAAGCAGGCGCAGCGGCTGGCGCACGAATGGCAGGCGCTCTTCCCGGGCCGCTATTACATCGAACTCCAGCGCCTCGGC
This sequence comes from Betaproteobacteria bacterium, assembly GCA_023266245.1. Lineage (GTDB taxonomy): Bacteria > Pseudomonadota > Gammaproteobacteria > Burkholderiales > SG8-41 > SG8-41. The sequence goes on from JAHFRO010000130.1 coordinate 3,840, forward strand.
AAGCAGGCGACCGTGCTCGGCGCCGGCGGGGTGCCGGTCGAGACCTACGTACAGCGCGCGCTCAGGCTCGCTTCCGCACTCAAGCTGCCGGTGGTGGCGACGCACCCCGTGCAGTTCGTGAAGCCCGACGATTTCCGGGCGCATGAAGCGCGGGTCTGCATCGCCGAGGGCTACATGCTGTCCGATCAACGCCGGCCGCGGCAGTTCAGCTCCGAGCAGTACTTCAAGACCCAGGCCGAAATGACGGCGTTGTTCAACGACGTGCCGGCCGCGCTCGCCAACAGCGTCGAGATCGCAATGCGCTGCAACCTCACGCTCGAGCTGGGCAAAAGCCAGCTGCTGAAGTTTCCTACGCCCAACAACGTCAGTCTTGACACGTATCTGAGCCAATGCGCGTTCGAGGGGCTGGAGAAGCGCATGCGCGAGCTCTATCCGGATGCCGCCCGGCGCGATGCGCAGTACCCGCGCTACCGGGAGCGGCTGGAATTCGAGATCAATACCGTCATCCAGATGGGCTTTCCCGGCTATTTCCTGATCGTCGCGGACTTCATCAACTGGGCTAAGAGGAACGGCGTGCCGGTCGGACCGGGCCGCGGCTCGGGCGCCGGCTCACTGGTCGCATACAGCCTCGGCATCACCGACCTCGACCCGCTGCGCTACGATCTGCTGTTCGAGCGCTTCCTCAATCCCGAGCGCGTCTCGATGCCGGACTTCGACATCGACTTCTGCCAGGACGGGCGCGACCGCGTGATCGAGTACGTGAAGCAGAAATTTGGCGCGGACAGCGTGTCGCAGATCGCCACCTTCGGCACCATGGCGGCGAAGGCGGTGGTGCGCGACGTCGGACGCGTGCTCGACCTGCCGTACACCTTCTGCGATCAGCTCGCGAAGCTCATCCCGTTCCAGCCCGGGCGGCACATCACGCTCGCCGAGGCGCGCCAGATCGAGCCGCAGTTGAAGGAGCGCGAGCATAAGGAGGAGGAGGTCAGAGAGCTGCTCGCGCTTGCCGGGAAGCTCGAAGGGCTCATCCGCAACGTCGGCATGCACGCGGGCGGCGTGCTGATCGCGCCGGGCAAGCTTACCGACTTCTGCCCGCTCTACGCGGCGGACGGTTCCGACAGCGTGGTTTCCCAGTTCGACATGAAGGACGTCGAGGCAGTCGGACTGGTCAAATTCGATTTCCTCGGTCTCACCACGCTGACGATCCTCGACTGGACGCTGCGCTACATCAAGCGCCTCGATCCGGCGTCCGATATCAGGCTCGAGACGCTGCCGCTCGACGATGCCCGGACCTACAAGGTGTTCGCGAACGCGAACACCACGGCGGTGTTCCAGTTTGAATCGCGCGGCATGCGCGACCTCCTCGCGCGCGCGAAACCCGACCGGTTCGAGGACATCATCGCCCTGATTGCGCTCTACCGCCCGGGACCGATGGAGCTGATTCCCGAATATGTCGAGCGCAAGCTCGGCCGGCAGCGTGTCGAATATCTCGATCCGCGGATCGAGCCGATTCTCGCCCCGACTCACGGCGTGATGGTGTACCAGGAACAGGTGATGCAGATCGCGCAAGTCATCGGCGGCTACACGCTCGGAGGCGCCGACCTGCTGCGTCGCGCCATGGGCAAGAAGCTGTCCGAGGAGATGGCACGACACCGCGGCACCTTCGTCGCCGGCGCGGCGAAGAACGGGTTGTCGGCGCGCAAGGCCCACGAGCTGTTCGGCCTCATGGAAAAGTTCGCGGGCTACGGTTTCAACAAATCGCATGCCGCTGCCTATGCGCTGATCGCCTACCAGACTGCCTACTTCAAGGCGCATCACACCTCGGCGTTCCTCGCCGCGAACATGTCGGCGGTGATGAACGACACCGATAAGGTGCAGTCATTCGTGGACGACGCGCAGACGCACGGCATCCGGCTGCTCGCGCCCGACGTCAACCAGTCGAATTACCGCTTCGAGCCGGTTGATGCCAAAACCATCCGCTACGGCCTGGGCGCGATCAAGGGCACGGGGGAGGCCGCGATCAGCAACATCATCGAAACGCGCAAGAACGGGCGGTTCCAGGACCTGTTCGATTTCTGCCACCGCATGGACAAGCGGCTGGTCAACCGCCGCGTGGTGGAATCGCTGATGCGCGCCGGCGCTTTCGATTCGGTCAACGATCACCGCGCGAGCCTCCTCGCCTCGGTCGGGGTGGCTCTGGAGAGCGCCGAGCAGGCGAGCCGCGCCGCGCACCAGGTGAGCCTGTTCGGGGATCTCGCGGATATCGCGGCACGACCCGCGCTCGCCGAGGTGCCGCGCTGGGGCGCGAAAGAGCAGCTGCAGAACGAGAAGCTCGCGCTCGGTTTCTATTTCAGCGAGCACCTGTTCAACATATACCGCGAGGAAGTGCGCCGCTTCATTCGCACCCGGCTCGCCGACCTGGCGGCGGCGGGAAACGGCGATTACGCCGGCCGCAGCTACTGGGTGGCGGGCGTGGTGCTCGGCATGCGCGTGCAGAACACAGCGAGCGGCCGCATGGGCGCGATCCAGCTCGCCGACGATTCCGGACGGTTCGAAGTGGTGGCGTTCCGCGAGGTGTTCGAAAAGCACCGCCACAAGCTCAAGGAAGACGAGCTGCTGGTGCTGGAGGTGCGGCTGCGCGCGGCGCGCATGCGCGGCGGCAACGGCGAGGGCGGCGCCGATTTCGGGCTCAGGATCGAGGCGCTCAACGTGCTGGACTTCGGCGAGGCGCGCAACCGCTTCGCGCGCGGAGTGCGGCTGACCTGCAACGGCGAATCCTCCAGCAACCGGCTGCGCGAGGTGCTCGCTCCCTATCGCAGCGGCACCTGCCCGGTCTCGGTCGTCTATTCGAACCGCGGTGCGACCTGCGA
>JAHFRO010000013.1 GCA_023266245.1 Betaproteobacteria bacterium
CACAGGTGCGAGAACAGCGCCTTGCCCGAAACCGGCATGGGCGCCTGATAGATGGTTCCTGTGTAGGACTCGGTAATATAAAGCGTTTTGCGATCGGCGCCGCCGTAGGCGATGTTGGTCACGCGCGCGTTCTTCAATTGCACAACTTATCCGGTATCATGAGTCGCCAGGTCATTTAGGCGGACGGGAGCCTGTCATGGAGTTGTTTCGCGAACTGAACCGCAGTAAATGCAAGACCTACCTGGTCGCATGCGAACGCACGCGAAAGGCGCTACTGATCGATCCGATCAGGGACAACATCGAGCGCTATCTCGCCTTCCTCGCTTACCATCGCCTCACGCTCGACGCGATCGTTGACACCCATACCCATGCCGATCATCCGACCGGCGCCTTCGTGCTGAAGGACCTGACCGATGCGCGGCTCATCATGCACCGCCGCGCGCCGGTGCCCGCAGTGACCGAGCATGTCGAGCAGGGGGACATGATTTCCGTCGGCGATCTGCGGCTGCAGGTGCTCTACACCCCCGGCCACACGCCGGACAGCTTGAGCCTCTACGTGGACGGCCGCGTCTTCACCGGCGATGTGCTGCTGATCGGCGGGACCGGCAGGGCGGATTTTGCAGGCGGCGACGCGGGCCAGCAGTACGACTCGATCACGCAGAAGCTGTTTGCGCTGCCGGACGAGACGCTGGTGTTTCCCGCGCACGACTACCGCGGCAATAGCTGTTCCACGATCGAGTGCGAAAAACGCCAAAACCCCCGCATCGCCGGCCGCACCCGCGAGCAGTACATTGCACTCATGGCGAGCCTCAACTTCCCGATGCCGGAGAAGATCCAGGAAGTGCTGCAGCCCAACCAGACCGCGATCGACGACGACAAAGCGAAGTTTCCCGACCTCGCTGAATTGAACCGCGTGCGGCAGTTCACCGCGGACGAAGTCAACGCGCTACTCGCCTCATCCGATCCGCCGCTCCTGCTGGACGTGCGCGAGCCGAACGAGTATCACGGAGAGCTTGGCCACATCCGCGGCAGCATTCTCATCCCGCTGCGCGAGCTGGCGGGCCGCACGGTGGAGATCGAGCTCCACCGTAACCGGCGCATCGTCGCCGTATGCCGCTCGGGCGTGCGCAGCACCACCGCCGCCGCGATCCTGGAAGGCCTGGGCTTCGAACGCGTGTTCAACCTCAAGGACGGCATGGTCGACTGGAACGACCGCAGGCTGCCGGTCGAGCGCTGAAAAGCGGTGAATGCCGATGAGCGATCTCAGCAGCCTGCGCATCTGGCGCGAGCCCGATCTCAAAGGGCTAATGTCCTGGTATCGCGCGGTTGCCGACAATCGCCGCCCCGCTAAATTCCGTATCGCGCGTCACATCCCGGTTGCCGTTGCGCTCAACGCTCCGGAAGAGCAGCTGTGGGCCGAGCTGGACGCGAAAACGCCGGTTTTCCTGGATCTCTGGCGGCGCATCCGTAGCAGCGAGGCGGACCTCCCCGCCGATTTGAAGCCCACGCCCAATCTGATCGATCTGTGCCGCGAGCTCTCCTACCGCATGCTCGCGCACTGCAACTTCTGCCGCTACGACTGCCAGGTTGATCGCACCCAGGGTGTGAAGTTTGGCACGTGCAAGCTTGCGTCCGACACGCGCGTCTCGACCTATTTTCACCACTTTGGCGAGGAGCTGGTTTACCGCGGCAGGCTGGGCTCGGGGACGATCTTCTTTACTTCCTGCAACATGCGATGTGCGTTCTGCCAGAACGGCGACATCTCCACCGACAAGGACAACGGGCGGGTAGTGTCACCGCGCGCGCTGGCGACCATGGCCTGGCTGCTGCGGCTCGAAGGGTGCCACAACATCAACTGGGTGGGGGGCGAGGTGACGATACACCTGCACACCATCGTCCACGCGATCTCGCTGCTCGATGAGCTGCGTCCGACCGAAGAGGACCTCGTTGCGGTGCTGCCGGCGAAAGCCGACTATTACGTGCGCTTTGGTCTCGACGCGGAGACTTCGTTCTACCGCGGCGCGTTCAACGCGCCGATGTTGTGGAACAGTAATTTCTTCATGACGGCTCCGGCGATGAAGCTGCTGCGGATACTGATGGACGTTTGGCTGCCGGATTTCAAGTTCGGGCCGGAGCGCTGCGCGCCGCTGCTGTCGAAGACGCCGTTTTACTGGGAAGCGGTGACGGAAAACCTCGCGCTCATCCACTCGTGGGGCGAGGACTTCACGATTCGGCACCTGGTGATGCCCAATCACGTGGAATGCTGCACGCTGCCGGTGCTGAAGTGGGTCGCGGAAAACATGCCGGAGGCCCCGGTCAACATCATGGACCAGTATCACCCTGACAATTTCT
>JAHFRO010000043.1 GCA_023266245.1 Betaproteobacteria bacterium
CCGGCAGGTTGGGGAAGATCCTGCCGCCGCCGCGCCACAGCGGGCTCGAGGCCGTGCCCGCGCGCGCGCGGCCGGTGCCTTTCTGGCGCCACGGCTTCTTGTGCGACTTGTTGACGTCGCCGCGCGCCTTCTGCGCCCGCGTGCCCTGCCGCGCATTAGCGAGATAAGCGGTGATCACCTGATGAACCAGCGCCTCGTTGTACTCGCGCCCGAACGCGGCGTCGGAAGCCGACACCGATGCAGTCGGCTTGCCCTGCTCGTTGATCACTTTGAGTTCCATGGCGCCCTCTTACTTCGCCGCCTTGGCGGCGGGCTTGGCCGCCGCGGCCGGCTTCACCGCGCGGGTGGTCGGACGCACCATCACACCGCCACCGCGGGAACCGGGCAGCGAGCCCTTGATCAGCAGCAGCTGTCGCTCGGCATCGATGCGGATGATCTCGACGTTCTGCACCGTGCTCTTGGCATTGCCCAGGTGGCCGGCCATGCGCTTGCCGGGGAATACCCGCCCCGGGTCCTGGTTCTGTCCGATCGAGCCGGGCTTGTTGTGCGAGACCGAGTTGCCGTGGCTCGCGCGGCCGGAGGAGAAATGGTGGCGCTTGATCACCCCGGCGAATCCCTTGCCTTGCGAGGTGCCGGTCACGTCCACCTTCTGCCCTACTTTGAAGATGTCCACCCCAACCGCGGCTCCGGGTTTGAGATCGGCGATCTCGTCCGGGGACACGCGGAATTCCTTAAGCATGTGGCCGGCTTCCACCCCGGCCTTGGCAAAGTGGCCGGCCGCGGCCATGTTGACGCGGGTCGGACGCCGCCTTCCATACGTAACCTGCACCGCGGCATAACCGTCGGTGTCAGGCGTCTTGATCTGGGTCACGCGGTTGTTCGACGCGTCCACCACCGTCACCGGGATGGTGTCGCCATCGTCGGTGAACACGCGGGTCATGCCGACCTTGCGGCCCACTAATCCCAAACTCATAATTTAATCTCCACGTCCACTCCCGCCGGCAGGTCGAGTTTCATCAGCGCGTCCACCGTCTTGTCGGTGGGATCGATGATGTCCATCAAGCGCAGGTGCGTTCTGATCTCCAGCTGGTCGCGCGAGGTCTTGTTCACATGCGGCGAGCGCAGCAGGTCGAAGCGCTGCTTGCGCGTCGGCAGCGGCACCGGGCCCTTCACCACCGCGCCCGTGCGCTTGGCGGTTTCCACGATCTCGAGCGCCGACTGATCGATCAGGCGGTAGTCGAACGCCTTCAATCGGATGCGGATTTTTTGACTTTTCACCGTCGCCATTTTCAGCTCTCAGCTATCAGCCTTCAGCTCCCAGCTTGCAGCTTGCAGCGGTTGGGCTGACCGCTGAGCGCTGACAGCTGACCGCTCTCCGTCATTCAATCACCTTCGCCACCACCCCGGCGCCCACCGTCTTGCCGCCCTCGCGGATGGCGAAGCGCAGCCCTTCCTCCATCGCAATCGGCTGAATCAGAGAAACCGTGAGCGAGACGTTATCCCCCGGCATCACCATCTCCGTGCCCTTCGCCAGCTCGATACTGCCGGTCACATCGGTGGTGCGGAAGTAGAACTGCGGCCGATACCCATTGAAGAAGGGGGTGTGCCGCCCGCCTTCCTCTTTGCTCAGGACGTAGACCTCGGCGGTGAACTGGGTGTGAGGCGTGATCGAGCCGGGCTTGGCCAGCACCTGCCCGCGCTCCACCTCCTCGCGCTTGGTGCCCCGCAGCAGGATCCCGACGTTGTCCCCCGCCTGGCCTTCGTCCAGGAGCTTGCGGAACATCTCCACCCCGGTGCACACCGTCTTCTGGGTGGGGCGCAACCCCACCACCTCAATCTCATCGCTCACCTTCACGATGCCGCGCTCCACCCGCCCGGTCACGACCGTGCCCCGCCCCGAAATGGAGAACACATCCTCCACCGGCATCAGAAACGGCTTGTCAATGACGCGCTTGGGGGTGGGGATGTAGCTGTCGAGCGCTTCGGCAAGCTTCATGATCGCCTGCTCACCCAGCTCGCCCGGGTCCCCCTCCATCGCCTTCAGGGCCGAACCGATGATGACCGGGGTCTTCTCCCCGGGGAAGTCATACTTCGAAAGGAGCTCGCGCACCTCCACCTCCACCAGCTCCAGGAGCTCCTTGTCATCGACCATGTCCGCCTTGTTCATGAACACGACGATGTAGGGCACCCCCACCTGGCGCGCCAGCAGAATGTGTTCGCGCGTCTGCGGCATCGGCCCATCGGCCGCCGAGACCACCAGAATGGCGCCATCCATCTGCGCCGCCCCGGTGATCATGTTCTTGATGTAGTCCGCGTGCCCCGGGCAGTCCACGTGCGCATAGTGGCGCTGGGCGGTCTGATACTCCACGTGCGCGGTGTTGATCGTGATGCCGCGCGCTTTTTCCTCCGGGGCGTTATCAATCTGATCGTAGGTCCTGACATCCCCGCCATACTTCTTCGCCAAAATCATCGTCATCGCCGCCGTGAGCGTCGTCTTGCCATGGTCCACATGCCCGATCGTGCCCACATTCACGTGCGGCTTGGTGCGCTCAAACTTGCTCTTGGCCATGACCCACCTCTTATTTCTTTTCTTCCTTGCCCGTGTACTTGTTGATGACCGCCTCCGCGATCTGCTTCGGCGCCTCGGCGTAATGCTTGAATTCCATGGTATAGGTCGCACGGCCCTGGCTGAGCGAGCGCATCGTGGTCGAGTAGCCGAACATCTCGGCGAGCGGCACCTCGGCCCGGATCGCCTTGCCGCCGCCGGGCAGCTCTTCCATGCCCTGGATCACGCCGCGCCGCGAATTGAGGTCGCCCACCACGTTGCCCATGAAATCGTCCGGCGTTTCCACTTCCACCGCCATGATGGGCTCGAGCAGCGTGGGAGTCGCGCGGCGCAGCCCTTCCTTGAGCGCAATCGAGCCCGCCATCTTGAACGCGTTCTCGTTCGAGTCCACCTCGTGGTACGAGCCGTCGAACAGTGTGACTTTCACGTCCACCACCGGGAAGCCCGCAAGTACCCCGTTGGGCAGCGTGTCCTGGACTCCTTTCCTGACAGCCGGGATGTATTCGCGCGGCACCGACCCGCCCTTGACCGCGTCCACGAACTCGAAGCCCGTGCCCGGCGCCTGCGGCTCGAGCCTGAGCCAGACGTGGCCGTACTGGCCGCGGCCGCCGGACTGCTTGATGAACTTGCCTTCGACCTCGTCGCACACCTTCCTGATGGTCTCGCGATAGGCGACCTGCGGCGCGCCGACGTTGGCTTCCACGCCGAACTCGCGCTTCATGCGGTCGACGATGATCTCGAGGTGCAGCTCGCCCATCCCCGAGATGATGGTCTGGCCGGATTCCTCGTCGGTATGCACGCGGAACGAGGGGTCTTCCTGCGCCAGGCGGTTAAGCGCGATGCCCATCTTTTCCTGGTCCGTCTTCGTTTTCGGCTCGACCGCGACGTGGATCACCGGCTCGGGGAATTCCATCTTCTCGAGCGTGATGATCTTCTGGGGGGTGGTCAGCGTGTCGCCGGTGGTGTAGTCCCTTAGACCCACCGCCGCCGCGATGTCGCCCGCACGCACTTCCTTGATTTCCGCGCGCTCGTTGGCGTGCATCTGCAGCAGGCGCCCGATGCGCTCCTTGCGGCCTTTGACCGGGTTATAAACAGTGTCGCCCGAGTTCACCACGCCGGAGTAGACGCGGAAAAAGGTCAGCTGGCCCACGAAGGGATCGGTCATGATCTTGAACGCGAGCCCCGAGAACGGCGCTTCGTCCTTCGGTTCGCGCTCACCCGGCTCGCCGTTTTCCTTGAGGCCTTTCACCGGCGGAACATCGCTCGGGGACGGAAGATAATCGATCACCGCGTCGAGCATCGCCTGCACGCCCTTGTTCTTGAACGCGGAGCCGCACAGCATCGGGAAGATCTCGCCATGGATGGTGCGGGTTCGCAGGCCCTGCTTGATCTCGTCAACCGAGAGCTCGCCGTGCCCGAGATACTTGTTCATCAGCTCTTCGGAAGCCTCGGCGGCGATTTCCACCATCTTCTCGCGCCACTGCCTGGCCTCTTCCATCATGTCGGCGGGCACTTCCCTGGCTTCGAACTTCATGCCTTGCGTGGCGTCGTCCCAGTAGATCGCCTTCATCCTGACCAGATCCACCACGCCCTTGAACTTTTCTTCCGCGCCGATCGGAAGCTGGATCAGCACCGGTCTGGCCTTGAGCCGCGTCTGCACCTGTTCGTAAACACGCTTGTAATCGGCGCCGGTGCGGTCCATCTTGTTGACGAAGATCAATCGCGGCACGCGATACTTGTTGGCCTGGCGCCACACCGTCTCGGTCTGTGGCTGCACGCCGGCGACCGCGCACAGCACCGTGCATGCACCGTCGAGCACGCGGAGCGAGCGCTCGACCTCGATGGTGAAATCCACGTGGCCCGGCGTGTCGATGATGTTGATGCGGTGCTCGGGATACGCTTTGTCCATTCCCTTCCAGAAGCAGGTGGTCGCGGCCGAAGTGATGGTGATGCCGCGTTCCTGTTCCTGCTCCATCCAGTCCATGATCGCCGTGCCGTCATGCACCTCGCCCAGCTTGTGCGAGACGCCGGTGTAGAACAGGATGCGCTCGGTGGTCGTGGTCTTGCCGGCATCAATGTGGGCGGTGATGCCGATATTCCGGTAGCGCTCAATCGGTGTCTTGCGTGGCACGGTCGAAGCTCTGCCTCTCACCCCAAGGGCGGGAGGGCGATGAGAAAGCACATTGTCCATTCTCTCTGTATCTCAGCGTCTCTGCGGTTCAACCTAAAACCGGTAATGCGAGAAAGCCTTGTTGGCTTCCGCCATGCGGTGCACTTCCTCGCGCTTCTTCATCGCGCCGCCCTTGCCCTCGGCGGCCTCGGCCAGTTCGCTGGCGAGGCGCGCGCCCATGGACTTCTCGCCGCGTCCGCGTGCAGCGTCGCGGATCCAGCGCATCGCCAATGCGACACGGCGCACCGGCCGCACCTCGACCGGCACCTGATAGTTCGCGCCGCCGACGCGCCGGCTCTTCACTTCAACCATCGGCTTCACGTTGTTGACCGCCTGCGTGAAGACTTCCAGCGGGTCCTTGCTGGTCTTCTTCTTGATCTGATCGAGCGCGCCGTAAACGATCGCTTCCGCGACCGACTTCTTGCCGCGCGTCATCAGGACATTGATGAACTTGGCGACGTCCTGACTCGTATACTTCGGGTCGGGCAGGACTGCGCGCTTCGGTATTTCTCTGCGTCGCGGCATTTCAACCCCAGTTTTAAGTTCTAAGTTTTGAGTTTTAAGTTAGATTTCGCGCTTCGCGCCTGTTAACTCAACACTTAACACTCAACATTCAACACTGCCCTACGCGGCCTTCTGCCGCTTGGCGCCGTACTTGGAGCGTCCCTGCTTGCGGTCCTTCACGCCCGCGGTGTCGAGGCTGCCGCGCACCACGTGGTAGCGCACGCCCGGCAGATCCTTGACGCGCCCACCGCGGATCAGCACCACCGAGTGTTCCTGCAGGTTGTGGCCTTCGCCCCCGATGTAGCCGATCACTTCGAAACCGTTGGTGAGACGAACCTTGGCCACCTTGCGCAGCGCGGAGTTCGGCTTCTTGGGGGTGGTGGTGTAGACGCGCGTGCAGACGCCGCGCCGCTGCGGCGATCCAGCGAGCGCCGGCACCTTGCTCTTGATGCGAGGCGCGCGCCGCCCATTGCGCACTAACTGGTTGATTGTCGGCATATTTCGTCTGTTCCGGGAAACCGGCTAGGCGCGCCGGTTAGGGTTCCGACGCGCACTTTGTCCGCTCCAAAAAAGCGGGGACGGCGTTGCCACCGTCCCTGCCTGAAAACTAACCTTTCGGACCGCCTGCCCCGTGAGAGGTATCGAGCGGCTAAAAAGACCGTAGATTTTATGGGGTTAGCTCACCCCTGTCAAGCAACTTGCTCCTGCCCGACAACGCTGGAAGCGGCCTCTTCGGCGACCGCTGCGCCCTCGGGAAGATCGGCACCCGCGGCCTGGCGCTTGCGGATGCGGTGATACGCCAGTCCGGTGCCGGCCGGGATGAGGCGCCCGACGATCACGTTTTCCTTCAAGCCCCGCAGCTCGTCGCGCTTGCCCATGATGGCCGCCTCGGTGAGCACGCGCGTGGTCTCCTGGAACGAAGCGGCTGAGATGAAGGAGTCGGTCGACAGCGAGGCCTTGGTGATGCCGAGCAGCATGTACTCGTAGGTCGCCGGCTTCTTGCCCTCCTTCTCGACGCGTTCGTTTTCCTCCAGTACATCGGCGCGCTCGAGCTGCTCGCCGGTGATGAAGCGGGTGTCGCCCGGATCGACGATCTGCACGCGCCGCAGCATTTGGCGCACGATGACTTCAATGTGCTTGTCGTTGATCTTCACGCCTTGCAGGCGGTAGACGTCCTGCACCTCGTTGCAGATGTAGCGCGCCAGCGCCTCCACGCCGAGCAGGCGCAGGATATCGTGGGGATCGGCCGGACCGTCGACGATCATCTCGCCCTTGTTGACCACCTGCCCGTCGTGCGCCATCACGTGCTTGTCCTTCGGGATCAGGTACTCGTGGGCAACGGCGTCGAGGTCGGTGATCACCAGGCGTTGCTTGCCCTTGGTGTCCTTGCCGAAGGAAACTGTGCCGGTGACTTCCGCCAGCATGCCCGCGTCCTTGGGCGAGCGCGCTTCGAACAGCTCGGCCACCCGCGGCAGACCGCCCGTGATGTCGCGGGTCTTGGAGGTCTCTTGCGGGATGCGCGCGAGCACTTCGCCCACGCCCACTTCCTGACCGTCGCGCACGGTGATGATCGAGCCGATCTGGAACGTGATGTTGACCGACTGGTCCGAGCCCGCCATCTTGATCTCGTTGCCGTGCTCGTCGAGCAGCTTCACCTGCGGGCGCAGCCCCTTGGCCTGGATGCTGCCGCGGCGTTTGGGATCCACCACCACCAGAGTGGAAAGGCCGGTCACCTCATCGATCTGCTTGGCGACGGTGACGCCTTCCTCGACGTTCTCGAACTTGATGCGGCCGGCATACTCGGTAATGATCGGCCGCGTATGCGGGTCCCAGGTCGCGAGCACGTGCCCGGCCTTGACCGCCTCGCCGTCGCGCGCGAGCAGCGTCGCGCCGTACGGCACCTTGTGGCGCTCGCGCTCGCGGCCGTTCTCGTCGTGGATCACGATTTCGCCGTTGCGCGAGATCACCACCAGCTCGCCGCGCGAGTTGGTGACGTAACGCATGCCGGCTGAGTAGCGCGCGACGCCGTTCGACTTGCTTTCCACCTGGCTCGCCACCGCGGTACGGGACGCGGCACCGCCGATATGGAAGGTGCGCATAGTGAGCTGGGTACCCGGTTCACCGATCGATTGCGCGGCGATCACGCCGACCGCTTCGCCGACGTTAACCGGCACGCCCCGGCCGAGATCGCGCCCGTAGCACTTGGCGCACAGCCCATAGCGCGTGTCGCAGGTCAAAGGCGTTCGCACTTTCACTTCGTCTATGCCGGCGGCCTCGATCGCCTCGACCGCGTCTTCATCGAGCAGTGTATTGGCCGGGCACATCACCTTGCCGCTCTCGGGATTGACGATATCGGTCGCGCACACGCGCCCGAGGATGCGCTCGCGCAGGGATTCGACTACCTCTCCGCCTTCGATCAGCGCCTTCATCGAGACGCCCTGGGAAGTGCCGCAGTCATCTTCGGTCACCACCAGGTCCTGCGTCACGTCCACCAGGCGGCGCGTGAGGTAACCGGAGTTCGCGGTTTTCAACGCCGTGTCCGCGAGTCCCTTGCGTGCGCCATGCGTGGAGATGAAGTACTGCAGCACGTTCAGCCCCTCGCGGAAGTTGGCGGTAATAGGCGTCTCGATGATCGAGCCATCGGGTTTCGCCATCAGCCCGCGCATGCCGGCCAATTGCCGGATCTGGGCCGCCGAACCTCGCGCGCCGGAGTCAGCCATCATGTAAATGGAATTGAACGACTCCTGCATCACATGCCCGCCCTTTTTGTCCTTGCGCGGCATCCATTCGCGCTTCCGGCTGTCCCAGTCCATCACCGGCTCGACCCCGAGCTGCTCCATCATGGCCTTCGCCACCAGGTCGCCGGCGCGGCCCCAGATGTCCACCACCTTGTTGTAGCGCTCGCCCTGGGTCACCAGGCCCGAGGTGTACTGCTTCTCGATCTCCTGCACTTCCTTCTCGGCGTCCACGATGATCTCGATCTTCTGGGAAGGAATCAGCATGTCATCGATCGCGATCGAGATGCCGGCCTTGGTCGCCATCGAGAAGCCGGCGTACATCAGCTTGTCGGCAAAGATCACCGTCTCGCGCAGGCCGCAGCGACGGAAGCTCGCGTTGATGAGCCTGGAGATCTCCTTCTTCTTGAGCGGCTTGTTGATGAGCTCGAACGGCAGGCCCACCGGCAGGATATCGGAGAGCATCGCGCGCCCCACGGTGGTCTCGTAACGCGTCAGCTTCTCGCGCTTTTCGCCGTCCGCATCGATCTCGTACTCCTTGATGCGCACCAGGATGCGCGCGTTGACCTTAACCTGGCCTGTATCGTAGGCGCGCGAGACCTCCGCGATATTGGTGAAGAGCGAGCCCTCACCACGCGCGCCCACATTCTCGCGCGTGATGTAGTAGAGCCCGAGCACGATGTCCTGGGAGGGCACGATGATCGGTTCGCCGTTGGCGGGCGAGAGGACGTTGTTGGAGGAGAGCATCAGCGTCCTCGCCTCCATCTGCGCTTCCAGAGAGAGCGGCACGTGAACCGCCATCTGGTCGCCGTCGAAGTCCGCGTTGAACGCCGCGCAGACCAGGGGGTGCAACTGGATCGCTTTGCCTTCGATCAGCACCGGCTCGAAGGCCTGGATGCCCAGCCGATGGAGCGTCGGCGCGCGGTTCAGGAGCACCGGGTGCTCGCGGATCACTTCTTCCAGGATGTCCCACACGATGGGCTCCTGCCCCTCCACCATGCGCTTCGCCGCCTTGATGGTGGTGGCGAGCCCCATCACCTCGAGCTTGTGGAAGATGAACGGCTTGAACAGCTCGAGCGCCATCAACTTGGGCAGACCGCACTGGTGCAGCTTCAACTGCGGGCCCACCACGATCACGGAGCGCCCGGAGTAGTCCACGCGCTTGCCGAGCAGGTTCTGGCGGAAGCGCCCGCCCTTGCCCTTGATCATGTCGGCGAGCGACTTGAGCGGCCGCTTGTTGGCGCCGGTCATCGCCTTGCCGCGGCGGCCGTTGTCGAGCAGGGAGTCAACCGCCTCCTGCAGCATGCGCTTTTCGTTCCGCACGATGATTTCGGGAGCCTTGAGCTCCAGCAGGCGTTTTAGCCGGTTGTTGCGGTTGATCACGCGCCGGTAGAGGTCGTTGAGATCGGAAGTGGCAAAGCGCCCGCCGTCGAGCGGCACCAGAGGCCGCAGCTCGGGCGGCAGTACCGGCAGCACTTCCATGATCATCCATGCCGGCTTGATGCCGGACTTGTGGAACGCTTCCAGCACCTTCAGCCGCTTGGCGATCTTCTTGATCTTGGTATCCGAGCTGGTGGCGGCGAGCTCCTCGCGCAGGGTCTCGATCGCCTTCCTGAGCTCGAGGCTGCGCAGCAGTTCCCGGATGCCCTCCGCGCCCATCATGGCGGTGAAGTCATCACCGAACTCCTCGACCTTGGCGAGGTAGTCGTCCTCGGTCATGAGCTGGCCGCGCTTGAGCGGCGTCATGCCGGGGTCGATCACGACGTAGGCCTCGAAGTAGAGCACGCGCTCGATGTCGCGCAGCGTCATGTCGAGCACCATGCCCATGCGGCTGGGCAGGCTCTTCAGGAACCAGATGTGCGCCACGGGGCTCGCGAGTTCGATGTGGCCCATGCGCTCGCGCCGCACCTTGCTGAGCGTCACCTCCACGCCGCACTTCTCGCAGATCACGCCGCGGTGCTTGAGCCGCTTGTACTTGCCGCACAGACACTCGTAGTCCTTGACCGGCCCGAAGATCTTGGCGCAGAACAGGCCGTCGCGCTCCGGCTTGAAGGTCCGGTAATTGATGGTCTCCGGCTTCTTCACTTCGCCGTACGACCAGGAGCGGATCTTCTCGGGCGAGGCTAGCCCGATCTTGATCGCATCAAATTCTTCTTCCTGCGTGACCTGCTTGAACAAATCGAGCAGAGCTTTCATCAATGACTCCCGTGTGAGCTCAGGTCTAGTTCAGCAAACAATCCCGTCCGTGCCGATCAATAACGGTCATGGTCCAGATCAATGTCGATCGCGAGCGAGCGAATCTCCTTCACCAGCACGTTGAACGACTCCGGCATGCCGGCTTCGATGCGGTGGTCTCCCTTGACGATCGACTCGTAGACCTTGCGCCGGCCCTCGGTGTCGTCGGACTTGACGGTGAGCATCTCCTGCAGCGTGTAGGCCGCGCCGTAGGCTTCCAGCGCCCACACTTCCATCTCGCCGAAGCGCTGGCCGCCGAACTGCGCCTTTCCGCCCAGTGGTTGTTGCGTGACCAGGCTGTAGGGGCCGGTCGAGCGCGCGTGCATCTTGTCGTCCACCAGGTGGTGCAGCTTCAGCGTGTGCATGTAGCCCACCGTGACCGCCCGCTCGAAGGGGTCCCCGGTGCGCCCGTCGTAGAGCGTCACCTGCCCGGTGCGCGGCAGGCCCGCGAGCTCGAGCATGTCCTTGATCTCCTTTTCGGTCGCCCCGTCGAACACCGGGGTCGCGAACGGCACGCCGTCCCTCAGGTTTTCGGCGAGCCGCACGATGTCCTCGTCGCCGAGCGTATCGAGATCCTCGGCGCGGCCGCCGCTGTTATAGATCCGGTTGAGGAGCTTGCGCAGCTCCGCAATCCTCGCACGGGTCTTCAGCAGCAAGCCGATCTTCAGCCCAAGCCCCTTCGCCGCCCAGCCGAGGTGGGTCTCGAGAATCTGTCCCACGTTCATGCGCGAGGGCACGCCGAGGGGGTTGAGTACGATGTCTACCGGCGTGCCGTCCGCCATATGCGGCATGTCCTCCACCGGCACGATCTTGGAGATGACGCCCTTGTTGCCGTGGCGCCCCGCCATCTTGTCCCCCGGTTGCAGCCGGCGCTTGACCGCCAAGTAGACCTTGACCATCTTCTGCACGCCGGGCGGCAGCTCGTCCCCGTTGGTGAGCTTCTTTTTCTTTTCTTCATACAGCTTGTCGAACAGCTGCTTGGTCTGGGCGAGGCTCTCCTTGATACTTTCCATCTGCGCCGCGACCTTGTCGTTCGCCACGCGGATGTCGAACCAGCTGTGCCGCTCGACTTCGGAGAGGTAGGCCTTGGTGATCTTGGAGCCTTTGGCGAGCTTTTTGGGCCCGCCGTTCGCGGTCTTGCCGATCAGGAGCCGCTCCAGCCGCTCGAAAGCGTCGTTCTCGACGATGCGCAGCTGATCCGCCAGATCCTTCTTGTAGCGCTTCAGCTCGTCGTCGATGATCTGCTGCGCCCGCTTGTCGCGCTCGATGCCTTCGCGCGTGAACACCTGCACGTCGATCACGGTGCCCGACATGCCCGAAGGCACGCGCAGGCTGGTGTCCTTCACGTCGGAGGCCTTCTCGCCGAAAATCGCACGCAGCAGCTTCTCCTCGGGCGTCAACTGGGTTTCGCCTTTCGGCGTCACCTTGCCCACGAGCACGGCGCCCGCTTCGACCTCCGCGCCGATGTAGATGATGCCCGATTCGTCGAGGCTGGCGAGCTGTGATTCGGACAGATTCGAGATGTCGCGGGTGATTTCCTCCGGCCCGAGCTTGGTGTCGCGCGCGACCACCGAGAGCTCCTCGATGTGGATCGAGGTGAAGCGCTCGTCGCCAACGACGCGCTCCGAGATGAGAATGGAGTCCTCGAAGTTGTAGCCGTTCCACGGCATGAAGGAGACCAGCATGTTTTGCCCCAGCGCAAGCTCGCCCATGTCGGTGGAGGCGCCGTCCGCGACGACATCGCCGCGCGCGATTCGATCACCCACCTTCACCAGCGGCCGCTGGTTGATGTTGGTGTTTTGATTGGAGCGCTGGTACTTGACCAGGTTGTAGATGTCCACCCCTACTTCGCCCGGGGTGGTCTCTTCATCGTTCACCCGCACCACGATGCGCGAGGCGTCCACGTAGTCCACCGCGCCGCCGCGGCGCGCCTGCACCGCGGTGCCGGAGTCCACCGCGACGATGCGCTCGAGCCCGGTGCCGACGAGCGACTTCTCGGGCCTCAAGCACGGCACCGCCTGGCGCTGCATGTTCGAGCCCATCAGCGCGCGGTTGGCGTCGTCGTGCTCGAGGAACGGAATGAGCGAGGCCGCGACCGACACCGCCTGCGCGGGCGCAACGTCCATGTAGTCGATGCGGTCCGGGGTGGACAGCGTGAACTCGTTGTGGTGGCGGCACGACACCAGCTCGTCGGTGAAGCGGCTGTGCTTGTCGAGCGCCGCGTTCGCCTGCGCGATCACGTACTGGCCTTCCTCGATCGCCGAGAGGTAATGGATCTCGTCGGTGACGCGCCCGTCCTTGACCTTGCGGTACGGGGTCTCGAGGAAGCCGTACTCGTTGGTGCGGGCGTAGAGCGCGAGCGAGTTGATCAGCCCGATGTTCGGGCCTTCCGGCGTCTCGATCGGACACACACGCCCGTAATGGGTCGGATGCACGTCGCGCACTTCGAAACCCGCGCGCTCGCGGGTAAGACCGCCCGGACCGAGCGCCGAGACGCGCCGCTTGTGGGTGATCTCGGACAGCGGGTTGGTCTGATCCATGAACTGCGAGAGCTGCGAGGAGCCGAAGAACTCGCGGATCGCGGCCGACACCGGTTTGGCATTAATCAGATCGTGCGGCATCAGATTCTCGGACTCGGCCTGAGAAAGCCGCTCCCTCACCGCCCGTTCCACCCGCACCAGACCGGCGCGGAACTGGTTCTCGGCAAGCTCGCCCACCGAGCGCACGCGGCGGTTGCCGAGGTGGTCGATGTCGTCGATCTCGCCCCTGCCGTTGCGCAGGTCCACCAGGATCTTGATCACCGCGATGATGTCTTCCGCCGACAGCGTGCCGGTGCCTTGCAATTCGCTGCGCCCGACGCGGCGGTTGAACTTCATGCGGCCGACCTTGGAGAGGTCGTAGGGGTCCTCGGCGAAGAACAGCCGGTGGAACAGGGTCTTCACCGCCTCCTCCGTCGGCGGCTCACCGGGGCGCATCATGCGGTAAATCGCGATCTGCGACTGTATCTGATCGGCGGTCTCGTCGATGCGCAGCGTCTGCGAGATGTACGGCCCCTGGTCAAGATCGTTGGTATAAATGGTCTGGATTTTGGCGACGCCCGCTTCCTTGAGCTTGGCGAGCAGCTGCTCCGTGATCTCGTCATTGGCATTGGCAAGGATCTCGCCCGTCCCTTTGTCCACCACGTTGTGCGCCAGCACACGACCCACCAGGAATTCCTCGGGCACCGCGATGCGGTGCAGTCCGGCCTGATCCATCTCACGCACGTGCTTCACCGTGATGCGCTTGTCCTTGGCGACAAGGACCTTGCCGCCCTTGGTCGCAATGTCGAAGCGTGCGATCTCGCCGCGCATGCGCTCGGGCACGAGCTCGAACTCGACGCCGTCCTTGCTGAGTTGGAAGGCGTCGAAGGTGAAGAACTCCGTGAGGATCTTTTCCGGCGTGTAACCCAGGGCCTTGAGCAGGATCGTCACCGGCATCTTGCGGCGGCGGTCAATCCGGAAGTAGAGGTAATCCTTGGGGTCGTACTCGAAGTCGAGCCAGGAGCCGCGGTAGGGAATGACCCGCGCCGAGAACAGGAGCTTCCCCGAGGAGTGCGTCTTGCCGCGGTCGTGCTCGAAGAACACCCCGGGCGAACGGTGCAGTTGCGACACGATCACACGCTCGGTGCCGTTGATCACAAACGAGCCGGTGGTCGTCATGAGCGGGATCTCGCCCATGTACACCTCCTGTTCCTTCACCTCCTTCGGCGTCGGCTTGGCGGCCTCCCGGTCCATGATCACCAGCAGCACCTTGGCGCGCAGCGGCGCCGCGTAGGTAAGCCCGCGCTGCTGGCACTCCTTGACGTCGAACGGAGGCTCACCGAGCGCGAAGCTCACGAATTCCAGCCGCGCGTTCTTGGAGTGGCTCTCGATCGGGAAAATGCTCTTGAACGCGGCTTGCAGGCCCTCGGTCTTGCGGGCCTCCGGCGTGACGCTTGCCTGCAGGAACGCCGCATAGGAATTGAGCTGGGTGGCCAGCAGGAACGGTACCGGCAGCACGCTGTCGCGCTTGGCAAAGCTCTTGCGTATGCGCTTTTTCTCGGTGAAGGAGTACGCCATATCAGCTCCAGGAAAGAGTCAGACTGCGAACGACAAAGGCCGCAATTCCCCCCGCGGACCGCGCCGCCCGGGGTGCAGAGAAATTTGCAGCCTGTTCAAAAAATCAGGGCTGGCGGGTGTCCGCCAGCCGCGCGCGCGCATCGCGATTACTTGATTTCGCCGGTTGCGCCGGCTTCGGTGAGCTGCTTCAGGATGGCCTCCGCATCGGCCTTGGAAACGGCTTCCTTGACCGGCTTGGGAGCGCCATCCACCAGGTCCTTGGCTTCCTTCAGGCCCAGCCCGGTCACGGCGCGCACTACCTTGATGACGTTGACCTTGTTGGCCCCCGCAGCGTTGAGCATCACCGTAAACTCGGTCTGCTCCTCGGCCGCCGCGCCGGCTGCGGCAGCCGCGGCCGGCGCCGCCATCGCTACTGTCGCGGCGGCGGCGGAAACGCCGAACTTCTCTTCCATGTCCTTGATGAGCTGGGAAAGCTCCAGGACCGTCATGTTCG
Organism: Betaproteobacteria bacterium; assembly: GCA_023266245.1. Lineage (GTDB taxonomy): Bacteria > Pseudomonadota > Gammaproteobacteria > Burkholderiales > SG8-41 > SG8-41. The sequence continues at coordinate 14,801 of JAHFRO010000043.1, forward strand.
CGATTGCGTCGAGTATCTCTGCTTTGGCAATAGCCATTTCATAACTCCCGTCAGATCTAAAGTTGCATCATTCGAAATCTCTACGTAGCAAGCATCACGCAGCTTGCTTCTCTTTCTGGTCCCTGACCGCAGCCAGCGTCCGTACGAACTTGCCCGGCACTTCGTTCAAGGTGCGAACGAATTTCGCGATCGGCGCCTGCATCGTCGCCATGAACTGAGCGAGCAGTTCCCTGCGGCTCGGCATCCTGGCGAGCTCCGCCACTTCCCGCGGCGACATCACCACGTTGGGCATGGCGCCGGCCTTGATCACGAATTTCTCGTTGCCCCTGGCGAACTCATGCAGCACCTTGGCAGCCGCCACCGGATCGCTGGAAATGCCGTAGGCGAGCGGGCCGACCATCTTGTCGGCAAGCCCCTTGAACGGCGTATCGGCGACCGCGCGGCGCGCCAAGGTGTTCTTCAGCACGCGCAGATAGACGCCCGAGCTGCGCGCTTTCCTGCGCAGATCGGTCATCTCCCTGACCGGGAGGCTGCGGTATTCGGCCAGTATCACGGCCTGGGCCTTGGCGAGCTGGGCGCTCACCTCGGTCACCACCGCTTGCTTCTGTTCCAGGTTAAGGCCCAAGATCTACCTCCTTACGGTCTTTGACAACCTGCCGCCAAAGCAGCGCGGCAGCCCAAAGTTCTCTCCCCGCCGCCGGGCGGGGCCAAATAATTCCTTACTGTGTCAGGCTCGACTGATCGACACGGACCCCGACGCCCATCGTGCTCGACACCGAGATCTTCTTGAGATAGATCCCCTTGATGTTCGAGGGCTTCGACTTGTTGACCGCGTCCACCAGCGCCTTCAGGTTCTGAGCGAGAGCCTCGACCGGGAACGAGGCGCGCCCGATTGTGCACTGGACGATGCCCGCCTTGTCGGCACGGTACTGGATCTGACCGGCCTTGGCATTCTTGATCGCGGCCGTCACGTCCTGCGTTACCGTCCCCGCCTTGGGATTCGGCATCAACCCGCGCGGCCCGAGGATCTGGCCGAGGCTCCCCACCACGCGCATCGCGTCGGGTGTGGCGATCGCAACGTCAAAATCCATCTTGCCGCCCTTGATCTCGTTGGCGAGATCCTCGAAGCCGACGATGTCGGCGCCAGCGTCCCTGGCCTGAGCTGCCTTGTCTCCCTGCGCGAACACCGCCACCCGCACGCTCTTGCCCGTGCCCTGCGGCAGCACAATGGAGCCGCGCACCGTTTGGTCCGACTTCTTGGTGTCGATGCCGAGGTTGATCGAGACATCTACCGACTCGTTGAACTTGGCGGTGGCGTTTTCCTTCACCATCTTCAGCGCTTCCTGCGCGGGATAGAGCCTGGCGCGGTCAACCTTGGCGTGTATCGCCTGGTAACGCTTGGAAGTGTGGGCCATGCGCTAGCCCTCCACGTCCACGCCCATGCTGCGCGCGCTGCCGGCGATGGTGCGTACCGCCGCCTCGAGATCCGCCGCGGTGAGATCGGGCATCTTGGCCTTGGCGATTTCCTCGGCTTGCGCACGGGTGATCTTGCCCACTTTTTCGGTGTTGGGACGCGCACTGCCCTTCTCGATCTTCGCCGCTTTCAGGATGAGCACGCTCGCTGGCGGCGTCTTCATCACGAAAGTGAAGCTCTTATCCTGGAACGCGGTGATGACCACCGGCACCGGCAACCCGGGCTCCAGCTTCTGCGTCGCGGCGTTGAACGCCTTGCAGAATTCCATGATGTTCAGGCCCCGCTGGCCGAGCGCCGGGCCGATCGGCGGGCTGGGATTCGCTTTGCCCGCCGGCACCTGCAGCTTGATGATGCCGACTACTTTCTTCGCCAAGTTTCTCTCCTTCGGGTGCTAGCGGACGCCCAAGGCGTCCTCCCCACCAAATCAAATCTCACCACAGAGGCACAGAGACACCGCGTAACCATGAAGGTTCTTGAATTTCTCTGCGACTCTGTGTCTCTGTGGTAAAGCCCTTTCCTTAAGCCTTTTCCACCTGGCTGAATTCGAGCTCAACCGGAGTGGAACGGCCAAAAATCGTCACCGACACGCGCAGCTTGTTCTTGTCGTAATTGACGTCCTCGACGTTGCCGTGGAAGTCCACGAACGGGCCTTCCTTCACCCGCACTGCCTCGCCGACCTCGAACAGCACTTTGGGCCGCGGCTTTTCCACGCCCTCCTGGATCTGGTGCAGGATGTTCTGCACTTCCTTCTCCGAGATCGGCGTGGGCTTGGTCGCGGTGCCGCCGACGAAACCGGTCACTTTCGGCGTGTTCTTGACCAGGTGCCAGGTCTCGTCGGTCATCTCCATCTCGACCAGCACGTAACCCGGGAAGAACTTGCGCTCGCTGATCGCCTTCTGGCCGGCTTTCATCTCCACCACTTCCTCGACCGGCACCAGGATTTGCCCGAACTTGTCCTGCATGCCGGCGCGCTGGATGCGGTCCTGCAACGCGCGCTGCACGCTTTTCTCAAACCCGGAGTAGGCGTGCACCACATACCACTTCTTACTCATCATCCACTCTGACCTAACAGCTTCTTCACTGCCCATAGCAGCCCCGCATCAACCAGCCACAGAAACAGCGCCATCACCACCACGAAGGCGAACACGATGCCGGTGGTCTGCAACGTTTCCTTGCGCGTCGGCCACACCACCTTCTTGGTTTCTGCGACCGACTCCTCGGCAAACACGTAAAACTGTTTGCCCGGCTCCGACATCAGGAACGTCACCGCCGCCGCCGTCAAGCCTGCCAGCACCGCAGCGACGCGGATGATCATCGCGCTCTGGTCCAGGTAATAAAAACCCGCCACGCCTGCCGTGACCAGCAACAGCGCCGCGGCCATCTTGATCTTGTCTGCCATCAATTTAGTTTCTAGTTCCTAGTTTCAGGTTTCTAGTTAACCGCCACGCAGCATCTCAAACTTGAAACTAGAAACTCGCAACTTGTAACTCATTGGTTGGCAGGCCAGGAGGGTCTCGAACCCCCAACCTTCGGTTTTGGAGACCGACGCTCTGCCAATTGAGCTACTGGCCTTTTGTCCAGATGCGTGATTCGTGATGGGTGATTCGTGATTCGACTCACGATTCACCGTCATTCAATCACCTTCGCCACCACCCCGGCGCCCACCGTCTTGCCGCCCTCGCGGATGGCGAAGCGCAGCCCTTCCTCCATCGCAATCGGCTGAATCAGAGAAACCGTGAGCGAGACGTTATCCCCCGGCATCACCATCTCCGTGCCCTTCGCCAGCTCGATACTGCCGGTCACATCGGTGGTGCGGAAGTAGAACTGCGGCCGATACCCATTGAAGAAGGGGGTGTGCCGCCCGCCTTCCTCTTTGCTCAGGACGTAGACCTCGGCGGTGAACTGGGTGTGAGGCGTGATCGAGCCGGGCTTGGCCAGCACCTGCCCGCGCTCCACCTCCTCGCGCTTGGTGCCCCGCAGCAGGATCCCGACGTTGTCCCCCGCCTGGCCTTCGTCCAGGAGCTTGCGGAACATCTCCACCCCGGTGCACACCGTCTTCTGGGTGGGGCGCAACCCCACCACCTCAATCTCATCGCTCACCTTCACGATGCCGCGCTCCACCCGCCCGGTCACGACCGTGCCCCGCCCCGAAATGGAGAACACATCCTCCACCGGCATCAGAAACGGCTTGTCAATGACGCGCTTGGGGGTGGGGATGTAGCTGTCGAGCGCTTCGGCAAGCTTCATGATCGCCTGCTCACCCAGCTCGCCCGGGTCCCCCTCCATCGCCTTCAGGGCCGAACCGATGATGACCGGGGTCTTCTCCCCGGGGAAGTCATACTTCGAAAGGAGCTCGCGCACCTCCACCTCCACCAGCTCCAGGAGCTCCTTGTCATCGACCATGTCCGCCTTGTTCATGAACACGACGATGTAGGGCACCCCCACCTGGCGCGCCAGCAGAATGTGTTCGCGCGTCTGCGGCATCGGCCCATCGGCCGCCGAGACCACCAGAATGGCGCCATCCATCTGCGCCGCCCCGGTGATCATGTTCTTGATGTAGTCCGCGTGCCCCGGGCAGTCCACGTGCGCATAGTGGCGCTGGGCGGTCTGATACTCCACGTGCGCGGTGTTGATCGTGATGCCGCGCGCTTTTTCCTCCGGGGCGTTATCAATCTGATCGTAGGTCCTGACATCCCCGCCATACTTCTTCGCCAAAATCATCGTCATCGCCGCCGTGAGCGTCGTCTTGCCATGGTCCACATGCCCGATCGTGCCCACATTCACGTGCGGCTTGGTGCGCTCAAACTTGCTCTTGGCCATTTTTTTGCTCCGTCTTCGCTAGATCCATCTCCACTACGCCCGCTACCGCCCTCTCGCTTCCAACTCCCCACCCTGAAATCCGCAAAAAAATTTATCAAATGTAGCTTCCATAAACAGAATTCGCCGCCGGCGAATTCTGTCGAAGACGAATTCTGGTGCCCATGGCGCGGATTGAACGCGCGACCTCTCCCTTACCAAGGGAGTGCTCTACCACTGAGCTACATGGGCCCGCGGACGGCCTCCGCTCGGGATTGAGGTGCGTTCGTCCAACTTGCGCGCCTCCACTAGATTCCTGGAGCGGGTGAAGGGAATCGAACCCTCGTCGTAAGCTTGGAAGGCTTCTGCTCTGCCATTGAGCTACACCCGCCTCATTTGCGTGACCCCCACTCGAGAATCCCGGCACCCCGCTTACCCGCAATTCCTGGCAAATCCTGGTGGAGGGGGTAGGATTCGAACCTACGAAGGCTGTGCCAACAGATTTACAGTCTGCCCCCTTTGACCGCTCGGGAACCCCTCCGAACGAAACCCGGCATTATCTGTAATTTTTCCGTTAGTGTCAAACCACTTAGCCATTCCGCCGCGACCTCGGAGCAGCGCCCGATTACGGCCGGACCGGCGCCCGGCGC
>JAHFRO010000044.1 GCA_023266245.1 Betaproteobacteria bacterium
GCGGAGTGCCGCTCTCGGTGGACACCCGCAAGCCCGGGCTCATGCTCGAGGCGATCGCGGCCGGCGCGGCCATGGTGAACGACGTCACCGCGCTCACCGCTCCCGCGGCGCTCGAAGCGGCGGCAAATGCGCCGGTCGCTGTGTGTCTCATGCACATGCAAGGCGACCCCCGGACCATGCAGGACCGCCCCCGCTATGACGACGTGGTGCGCGAAGTGCGCGATTACCTGGCGTCGCGCGTCGCCGCGGCGGAGCGTGCCGGCATCGATCGCAGCCGCATCGTGATCGATCCCGGTTTCGGCTTCGGCAAGGCCTACGAGCACAACCTCGCCCTGCTGCGCGCCTTGGGCGAGTTCGCTAAGCTCGGGACCGCCTTGCTGGTCAGCTTGTCGCGGAAGTCCATGCTCGGCAAAATCACCGGACGCGATGTCGGCGAGCGCGTCTTCGCGAGCGTGGCCGCGGCGCTGCTCGCGGTGAAGCGCGGCGCGCATATCGTGCGGGTGCACGATGTCGCCGCCACCCGCGACGCCCTCGACGTCTGGCAGGCAGTTGAAAGACAAAATTAGCCGCCAAGACGCCAAGGCCACCAAGAAAACCAAGACAAAATTGAAGACCGAAGGGGGATGGCCTCAGCAAGGCTCTGCAATTGATCAAAGCCATGAGAAGCGTTCACAACCCAGATTCAAATTGGCTTTTGGCTTAGCGGGTGGTTGTTGTTATTCTTCCGATTTCCTTGGCGTTCTTGGCGCCTTGGCGGCTAAGTTAAGGTTTGTTCCATGACCCGGAAATACTTCGGCACGGACGGCGTGCGCGGCAAGGTCGGCCAGCTGCCGATCACGCCCGATTTCGTGATGCGGCTCGGCTACGCCGCGGGCAAAGTGCTGGCGAGCGCGCGCAGGAACCGGGCCGAGCGGCCCGCGGTGCTGATCGGCAAGGACACCCGCGTCTCCGGCTACATGCTGGAGTCGGCGCTCGAAGCCGGGCTTTCGGCGGCGGGCGTGGACGTGCTGCTGGTCGGCCCGATGCCGACGCCGGCGGTGGCGTATCTGACGCGCGCGCTGCGCCTGTCCGCCGGCATCGTCATCAGCGCGTCGCACAATCCTTATGACGATAACGGCGTCAAGTTCTTCTCCGGCGACGGGACGAAGCTGCCCGACGCGACCGAGAACGCGATCGAGCGCGAGCTCGGAGAACCGCTCAAATGCATGGCGTCAAGCAGGCTGGGCAAGGCGCGGCGCATCGACGACGCGGCGGGGCGCTACACCGAATTCTGCAAGGGCACATTCCCGCCCCATCTGCACTTGCGCGGCATGCGGATCGTGGTGGACTGCGCCAATGGCGCGGCCTATCACATCGCGCCGCACGTCTTCCACGAGCTCGGCGCCGACGTGGAAACGATCGGCACCCGCCCCGACGGCTTCAACATCAACGATCGGGTCGGCGCCACCTCGCCCCAGGCGCTGCAGGCGGCGGTCAAGCGTCATAAGGCCGACCTCGGGATCGCGCTCGACGGCGACGGCGACCGCCTCGTGATGGTTGATGCCGGGGGCAGGCTCTACGACGGCGACCAGCTGCTCTATGTCATCGCGCGCCACCGCAAGCAGGTTCGCGAACTCGAGGGGGGAGTGGTCGGCACGCTGATGACCAATCTCGCGCTGGAACATGCGTTCGCCAAACTCAGGATACCGTTCGCGCGCGCCAGGGTCGGTGACCGCTATGTGCTCGAGATGCTGGCCAGGCGCCGCTGGCAGCTCGGGGGCGAGAACTCCGGCCACATCGTCTGCCTCGACCAGCACACCACGGGGGACGCCATCATCTCCGCTTTGCAGGTGCTGCGCGCGCTCACCGAGAACAAGGCCACGCTCACCATGGCTGCCGGCGCGCTCACGCTCTACCCGCAGGTGCTGGTTAACGTGCCGGTCAAGAATCAGGCCGACCCGCTCGCGCACCCGGCAGTCAAGCGCGCGGTGGCGGAGGCGCAGGCCGATCTCGACGGCAGCGGACGCGTGCTGCTGCGCGCGTCCGGCACCGAGCCGGTGATCCGCGTCATGGTGGAGGGCAGGAACGCCGATAGGATCGAGCGCTGGGCGGAGCGCATCGCCGCGAGCGTGCGCCGGGCCGCCTGCGGCTAGTTTCTAGTTTCGAGTTGTCTCGTGCGTGGCTATCGCCGCGCACGAGAAGGCTTGCGTGAAGCGGGCTCTTAACTCGAAACTCGGAACCCGAAACCCGGAACTGCATAAAGCCATGGCCGACAGGACCTACAACGTGCTGTTCCTGTGCACCGGCAACTCAGCGCGCAGCATCATGGCCGAGTCCTTGCTCAACGCAAAGGGCGGTGGGCGTTTTTGCGGATACAGCGCCGGCAGCCATCCCAAAGGAGAGGTGCACCCGCTGGCGCGTGATTTGATCCGGAATAACCGGATGCCGGTGGACGATCTGCGGAGCAAGAGCTGGGACGAGTTCGCGCGACCCGGAGCGCCGCGCATGGATTTCGTGTTCACGGTGTGCGACAACGCGGCCGGCGAGGTCTGCCCGGTGTGGCCGGGCCAGCCGATGACGGCGCACTGGGGCGTCCCCGATCCGGCACGGGTGGAGGGCAGCGACGAGGAAAAGCGCAAGGCGTTCTTTAACGCCTACACCCAGCTCAGCAACCGCATTTCGATCTTTATCAGCCTGCCTCTGACCAGCTTCGACAGATTGTTGCTGCAGAAGAAGCTGGACGAAATCGGCGGGATGGAGCGGAAGCAGCCGATTTAATCTTGCGCGAAGCGCGACGTTAAGCGGTTTCAGCCGCGGGCGGAGGCACTACCTACTGGGCGCTTCGGCTAGAAGTGCGCGGTTCTAAGCTGGTTCAGGAACGCCCGGCGCCACCGGGCGTTTATGTTTTTTGCATCAAGGCGCTGCGGCGCCGCACCACGCCGCTGCTTCGTTGACCCCTTCACCCAATCGCCTGTAAAATTCAATGGTTTAGGTGGCCGGGCAGGCATGCGAACCAAGCTGGTAGCGGGTAACTGGAAGATGAACGGCAACCTGGCCTCCAACCAGGCGCTGTTAGAGGCGGTTATCCCCGCGCTTGCCCCGCTGAAGCGGGCGAACTACGCGGTTTGCGTGCCTTTCCCGTACCTCGCCCAGGCGCAGCACACGTTGCGCGGCAGCAATGTGGCGCTGGGGACGCAGGATGTGTGCCAGTTCGACGGGGGCGCCTACACCGGTGGCGTGTCGGCGGCGATGCTCGTGGATTTCGGTTGCCGCTACGTCATCGTCGGCCATTCCGAGCGGCGCAGCGCTTTCGGTGAGAGCGACGAGGTCGTAGCCTTCAAGTTCGCGGCGGCGATCAAACACCGCCTGACCCCGATATTGTGTGTGGGTGAAACGCTCGCGGAGCGCGAATCCGGATTGACCGAAGCGGTGGTGGCGCGCCAGCTCGATGCCGTGGTCAAGCGCTGCAGCCTTGCGGCGCTTGGGCAGTGCGTGATCGCGTATGAGCCGGTGTGGGCGATCGGTACCGGCAGGACCGCAACCCCGCAGCAGGCGCAGGCGGTACACGCCACCATTCGGGCGCGGGTGGCGGCTGCGGACCGGCGCCTGGCTGATGAGCTGGTGATCCTCTACGGCGGCAGCGTGAAGGCCGCCAATGCGGCGCAGCTGTTCGCCATGCCGGACGTGGATGGCGGGCTGATCGGCGGCGCCTCGCTCGCGGCCGATGAATTCATCGCGATCTGCCGCGCCGCGGTCGGCGCCGAAGAAATTGTGAGGGCTTGAATGGAAACACTGGTACTGGTGATACACGTGCTGGCAGCGCTTGCCATCGTCGGTCTGGTGCTGCTGCAGCACGGCAAGGGCGCCGACGTGGGTGCCGCGTTTGGCGGCGGTGCCTCCGGCAGCCTGTTCGGCGCCTCGGGTTCGGCCAATTTTCTGAGCCGGACCACGGCGGGCCTCGCGGTGGTGTTTTTTCTGACCAGCATGGGGTTGACCTATTTCTCAACCCGCAAGACCGAGCCCAAGGGCGTGATGGCGACACAGCCCGCCCCGGCCCAGTCGTTGCCATCGCAGATCCCGGTGCCGGTTGCGCCGCCGGAACCGGCTGCGCCGGCAGGCCAGGCTGCGCCGGCGGGTCAGGGTGCGGCGCCGGACCCCGGGTCGAAAGCGCAGGAAGTACCGAAATGAATGCGGAATGATGAATGGTGAGTGCTGGATGATGAATGGCAATAGCCGCGCCGCGGGGGGGGTCATACGGTATTCATGATTCCGCATTCATAAGCCGACGTGGTGGAATTGGTAGACACACCATCTTGAGGGGGTGGCGGCGCAAGCCGTGTGAGTTCGAATCTCACCGTCGGCACCAAGACTGCAGGATCCAGGATATGGGAATCAGGATTCAGGAAACGGCGCCCAAATCCTGAACCGGCTTGGAGAGAAGTAGTGGAAGCGACTGTCAAACAACTTGGAGCGGTCACGTATGCTGAATCTTGACTTGGGAATGATGGTTTTCTGAATCCCGAATCCTGACTCCTGAATCCTGATGTTAGAGAACTACTTCCCCATTCTGATGTTCGTCCTGGTCGGCATCCTGGTCGGGGTGGTGCCGATCGCCCTGGGCGGGGGCATCAGCCGCCTGCTCGGCGTGCACCGCCCCGATCCCGAGAAGCTCTCCCCTTACGAGTGCGGTTTCGAGGCGTTCGAGGACGCGCGCATGAAGTTCGACGTGCGCTACTACCTGATCGCGATCCTGTTCATCCTGTTCGACCTCGAGATCGCGTTTCTCTTCCCGTGGGCCATCGTGCTGCGGGAGATCGGCTTCTTCGGTTTCATGGCGATGGTGGTGTTCCTGGCAATATTGATCGTCGGCTTTATTTACGAGTGGATGAAGGGGGCATTGGAGTGGGAATGAACGTGATGCTTTTAGGAGTCTGAGACATGGGCGCACCGGAAAACATTACGAACAAGGGATTCGTCGTTACCGGGATCGATACGCTGATCAACTGGACGCGCACCGGTTCGCTGTGGCCGATGACCTTCGGACTCGCGTGCTGCGCGATTGAGATGATGCACGCCGGCGCTTCGCGCTATGACCTCGATCGCTTCGGCATCGTTTTCCGCCCGAGCCCGCGGCAGTCGGACGTGATGATCGTCGCCGGCACGCTGTGCAACAAGATGGCGCCGGCGCTGCGCAAGGTCTATGACCAGATGGCGGAACCGCGCTGGGTGATCTCGATGGGCTCGTGCGCCAATGGCGGCGGGTACTACCACTATTCGTACTCGGTGGTGCGCGGCTGCGATCGCATCGTGCCGGTGGACATCTACGTGCCGGGCTGTCCGCCCACAGCGGAAGCGCTGCTCTACGGCATCGTCCAGCTGCAGAACAAGATCAAGCGCACCAACACCATCGCGCGCCGATGACATCCCGCGTCGAAACCCTGGCCGCCGCGCTGCAGTCCGTGCTCGGCGACAAGCTCGCAAGCGTCTCGACCGCGCTGGGCGAAGCAACCATCGTTGTCAGGCCGGAAAACCTGCCCGCGGCGGCGGCCGCGCTGCGCGATGCGCCGGGATTGAAGTTCGAGCAGCTCACCGATCTGTGTGGCGTGGACTATAGCGCCTACGGCGACGGCGCGTGGGACGGTCCACGCTTCGCCGTCGTCTACCACCTGCTCAGCTACAGCCACAACTGGCGGGTGAGAATGCGGGTTTTCTGCCCGGACGACGAGCTCCCGGCGGTGGATTCGGTGATCAACATCTGGCCCGCCGCCAACTGGTACGAGCGCGAAGCGTTCGACCTCTACGGCATCGTCTTCACCGGGCACCCCGACCTGCGCCGCATCCTCACGGATTACGGCTTCGTCGGGCACCCCTTCCGCAAGGATTTCCCGCTCTCCGGCAACGTGGAAATGCGCTACGACCCCGATCAGCAGCGCGTGATTTACCAGCCGGTCACCATCGAGCCGCGCGACATCGTCCCGCGGGTGATCCACGAAGAGGACTACGCGGACGTGGAAAAAAAGGATTAACCACAGAGGCACAGAGACGCAGAGGGGAACAAGGATTCAAACCGCCAAGACGCCAAGATCGCCAAGAAGGAACTTTCTTTTTGATTTTAGATTTTCTGATTAATGGGATTTCGCCTCGGTGCCTCTGTGTCTCTGTGGTGAGATGTTATGGCTGAGATACGCAATTACACGATGAACTTTGGACCACAGCATCCCGCCGCGCACGGGGTGCTGCGGCTGGTGCTCGAGCTCGATGGCGAAGTGATCGAGCGCGCCGATCCGCACATCGGGCTCCTGCACCGCGCGACCGAGAAGCTCGCCGAGCACAAGACCTACATCCAGTCGGTGCCGTACATGGACCGGCTCGATTACGTCTCGATGATGGCGAACGAACATGCCTATGTTATGGCAATCGAGAGGCTGCTCGGCATCGAGGTGCCGGTCCGCGCCCAGTACATCCGCGTGATGTTCGACGAGATCACCCGGATTCTCAACCACCTGCTGTGGCTGGGGGCGCACGGGCTCGATATCGGTGCGATGACGGTGTTCCTCTACTGCTTCCGCGAGCGCGAGGACCTGATGGACTGCTACGAGGCGGTGTCCGGCGCGCGCATGCACGCGGCCTACTACCGGCCGGGCGGTGTCTTCCGCGACCTGCCGGAGCGGATGCCGCAGTACGCCGCCTCCAAGATTCACAACGAGCAAGCGGTGCGCGAGCTCAACCAGAACCGCCAGGGTTCGCTGCTCGATTTCATCGAGGATTTCACCAACCGCTTCCCGAAATACGTCGATGACTACGAGACGCTGCTCACCGACAACCGCATCTGGAAGCAGCGCACCGTGGGTATTGGAGTGGTCTCGCCGGAACGCGCGATGGCACTCGGCTTCACCGGCCCCATGCTGCGGGGCTCGGGCGTGGCGTGGGACCTGAGGAAGAAGCAGCCGTACGAAGTCTACGACCGGGTCGAGTTCGACATCCCGTTGGGGGTCAATGGCGACTGCTACGACCGCTACCTGGTACGCATAGAAGAGATGCGGCAATCCAACCGCATCGTCAGGCAGTGCATCGAGTGGCTGCGCAAGAACCCCGGGAAGGTGATGGTCGAGAACTACAAAGTGGCGCCCCCCTCGCGCGTTGCGATGAAGAGCAACATGGAGGAGCTGATCCACCACTTCAAGCTCTTCACCGAGGGCATGCACGTTCCGAAGGGCGAGGCCTACGCGGCAGTCGAGGCCCCGAAGGGCGAGTTCGGCGTCTACCTCGTATCCGACGGCGCCAACAAGCCGTACCGGCTCAAGGTCCGCGCGCCGAGCTTCCCGCATCTCGCGGCGCTGGATGAGATGGCGCGCGGCCACATGATCGCCGACGTCGTCGCGATCATCGGCACGCAGGACATCGTGTTCGGAGAAATAGACCGTTAAAACCTTGAACCACAGAGGCACAGAGACACGGAGTGAAGCACTATGAAAGTCAAACAACTTTTCTCTGTGCCTCTGTGTCTCTGTGGTGAGATTTTTCGTGCTGAACCTGAAGCACTGAGGAAGGCCGACGCGTGAATGCGCCTATGGTACTTTCGCCAGACGCGCTGGCGAAGATCGACCAGGCTGTCACCAAGTACCCGCCCGACCAGCGGCAGTCGGCGGTGATGGCGGCGCTCACCATCGCGCAGGACGAGAAGGGCTGGCTCTCGACCGAAACCATGGACTTCGTCGCGCAGTACCTCGGCATGCCGCCGATCGCGGTCTACGAGGTCGCCTCGTTCTACACGATGTACGACATCAAACCGGTCGGCAAGTACAAGCTCGCCATCTGCACCAATCTGCCGTGCGCGCTGCAGGGCGCCAACGTCGCCGCAGAACATCTCAAGAACAAGCTCGGCATCGGCTTCAACGAGACCACCGCCGACGGTCTGGTCACGCTCAGGGAAGGCGAATGCTTCGGAGCGTGCGGGGATGCGCCGGTGCTGCTGCTCAACGACAAGCGCATGTGCTGTGCGATGACGCCGGACAAGCTCGACGCCCTGCTGAAGGATCTGACGTGATGGGCCTGCCCGTTCCGCCTTTCGCGACCGACCTCTTCGGCCCGGAGGCGATCATCATGAAAGGACTCAACGGCCTCAACTGGCGGATCAGCGATTACGAGGCGCGCGGCGGCTACCAGGCGCTCAGGAAGATCCTCGCCGAGAAGATTCCGCCCGAGCAGATCGTCAACGAGGTCAAGAAGTCGGCGTTGCGCGGCCGCGGCGGGGCCGGCTTCCCGACGGGGTTGAAGTGGAGCTTCATGCCGCGCCAGTTCCCGGGGCGGAAGTACCTGGTGTGCAACTCGGACGAGGGCGAGCCGGGCACCTTCAAGGACCGCGACCTCCTGCGCTACAACCCGCATATCGTGATCGAGGGCATGATCATCGCCGGCTACGCCATGGGGACCCCGGTCGGCTACAACTACATCCACGGCGAAATCTGGGACATCTACGAGCGCTTCGAGGAAGCGTTGGAGGAAGCGCGCGCGGCGGGCTACCTCGGCAAGAACATCCTCGGCTCGGACTTCGGCTTCGAGCTCTACGCCCACCATGGCTACGGCGCCTACATCTGCGGCGAGGAGACCGCGCTGCTCGAGTCGCTCGAGGGCAAGAAAGGCCTGCCGCGCTTCAAGCCGCCGTTTCCCGCGAGCTACGGGCTCTACGGCAAGCCCACCACCATCAACAACACCGAAACCTTTGCCGCGGTGCCGTGGATCATCCTGAACGGCGGCGAGGAGTTTCTCAACCTCGGCAGGCCGAACAACGGCGGCACCAAGATCTTCTCGGTATCGGGCGACGTCGCGCGCCCCGGCAACTACGAGGTGCGGCTCGGCACTCCCTTTGAGAAGCTGCTCGAAATGGCGGGCGGCATGAAAGACGGCCGCAAGCTGAAGGCCTGCATTCCGGGCGGCTCCTCGATGCCGGTGCTGCCGGCGCACATCATGATGGAGACCGACATGGACTATGACTCCATCGCCAAGGCCGGCTCCATGCTCGGCTCGGGCGCGGTCATCATCATGGACGAGACGCGCTGCATGGTACGCTGCCTGCTGCGACTGTCGTACTTCTATTTTGAGGAGTCGTGCGGCCAGTGCACGCCGTGCCGCGAGGGCACCGGCTGGCTCTACCGCATGGTGGATCGCATCGAGCGCGGCCGCGGCAAACCGGAAGACTTCGACGTGCTCAACAGCGTGTCCGACAACATCGCCGGGCGCACCATCTGCGCGCTGGGCGACGCGGCGGCGCTGCCGGTGAAGAGTTTCATCAAGCATTTCCGCGGCGAGTTCGAGTATCACATGGAGCACAAGAATTGCCTCGTCCCGGACTACGTCTAGATCGCGCCCGCCATGCTGGAAATCGAAGTCAACGGTAAGCTGCTCGAGGTGCCCGACGGCGCCACCATCATGGATGCCACCAACCAGGCCGGCGTTTACGTTCCTCATTTCTGCTACCACAAGAAGCTGTCGATCGCCGCCAACTGCCGCATGTGCCTGGTGCAGGTGGAGAAGGCGCCCAAGCCGCTGCCCGCGTGCGCGACGCCGGTAACCAACGGCATGAAGGTGTTCACGCACTCGGAGCAGGCGGTCGACGCGCAGAAAGGCGTGATGGAATTTCTGCTCATCAACCACCCGCTCGACTGCCCGATCTGCGACCAGGGCGGAGAATGCCAGCTGCAGGACCTGGCGGTGGGCTACGGCGCGAGCGGCTCGCGCTACGAAGAGCCCAAGCGCGTGGTGACCGACAAGAACCTGGGGCCGCTGATCTCCACCGACATGACGCGCTGCATCCACTGCACGCGCTGTGTGCGCTTCGGCCAGGAGATCGCGGGCATCATGGAACTCGGCATGATCGGCCGCGGCGAGCACGCCGAGATCATCACCTTCGTCGGCAAGACGGTGGACTCGGAACTCTCCGGCAACGTGATCGACCTGTGCCCGGTGGGGGCGCTCACCTCCAAGCCGTTCCGCTACACCGCGCGCACCTGGGAGCTGACACGCAAAGCCTCGGTCAGCCCGCACTGCGGCCTGGGCTCCAACCTCACCGTGCAGGTGAAGCAGAACCGCGTGATGCGCGTGCTGCCGCGCGAGAACGAGGCGATCAACGAGTGCTGGCTCTCGGACAAGGACCGCTTCTCCTACGAAGGGCTCAACTCCGAGCAGCGGCTTGCGCGGCCGATGCTCAAGCGCGGCGGCGCCTGGCAGGAGGTCGAGTGGCAGGTTGCGCTGGAGCATGTCGCAAACGAACTCAAGCGTATTCGGGACCAGCACGGCGGCCAGGCGATCGGGGGGCTTGCCACGCCGCACCAGACGCTTGAAGAACTGCACCTGTTGCAGAAATTCATCCGGGGACTGGGCTCGGGCAACGTGGATTTCCGGCTGCGCCAGTCCGATTTCAGCACCGACGGCAAGCTCAAGGGCGCGCCGTGGCTCGGCATGAAGATCGCGGAAGTGGGGAAGCTCGACCGCGTGCTGGTGGTCGGGAGCACGCTCAGGAAGGACCATCCGCTGCTGGCGCACCGGCTGCGGCAGGCAACCAAGCGCGGCACGCAGCTCAGCGTGATCAATCCGTTCGACGACGATCTGCTGATGCGGGTGGCGCACAAGGCGATCGTGGCGCCCGCCGCCATGCCCGACATGCTGGCACAGGTGCTGAATGCGGCGGCCCGGATCAAGAACGCGCCGCTGCCAGAAGCGGTGCGCAGCGCGCTCGAGCGCGTGACGGTGTCGGAGTCGGCGCAACGCATCGCCGCGAGCCTGGCTTCCGGGCAGAACGCCGCGGTGTTTCTCGGCAACCTCGCGCAGCATCATCCGCACGCGGGTGAGCTGCACGCTCTGGCGCAGGAACTCGCGGCGGTGACGGGCGCGCGCTTCGGCTTTCTCGGCGAGGCGTCCAACAGCGTCGGCGGCTACATCGCGGGAGCGGTTCCTTTTGCCGGCGTTCCCGCCGGCATGAATGCATCGTTGATGCTCGCTCAGCCGCGCAAGGCTTACCTGCTGCTCGGCGTGGAGGCGGAACTCGATACCCACGACCCGCAGCAGGCGGTAGCGGCGCTCAAGTCCGCGGAACTGGTGGTGGCGATGAGCCCGTACCAGCACCGGGCGCTGGAATACGCCCATGTGCTGCTGCCGGTCGCGCCGTTCACCGAGACCGCCGGCACCTTCATCAATGCCGAGGGCACGGCGCAGAGCTTCAGCGGCGTGGTGGCGCCGCTGGGCGAGACGCGCCCCGCGTGGAAGGTATTGCGCGTGCTCGGCAATCTGCTGGGTCTTGCGGGCTTCGACCATGACAGCGCCGAAGAGGTGCGCCGCGAAGTCCTCGGGGCAGGCGCGGACGCATCGGGCAAGCTCGAAAACCGCCTCAGCGCGATCAGGCTGGATGCGCTTGCGCCGGCTCAGGCGAGCGGTCTGCAACGCATCGCCGAAGTACCGATTTATTCCACCGACGCGATCGTGCGCCGGTCGCGCTCGCTGCAGCAGACGCGGGATGCCGCGCCGCCGGTGGCGTGGATGAACCGCGCGCTCCATGAGCGGCTCGGCCTGCGCGAAGGCGACCACGTGCGCGTGCGGCAGGAGGGTGGTGAGGCCGTGGTGCCGGCCGCGATCGATGACAGGCTCCCGGCGGATTGCATCCGGCTCGCGGCTGCGCGACCCGAGACCGCGGCGCTGGGAGCGATGTTCGGAACGGTGGGCGCGGAGCGCGTGGCCGCGCAGCGGCGCGTGGCGGGGTAGCTCATGGAATTCCTGGAAAACATCTTTGGGCCAACCTGGCCGGCGGTATGGACGCTGGTCAAGATCGTAGCCATCGTGGTGCCGCTGCTGCTGGCGGTAGCCTACCTCACGCTCGCCGAGCGCAAGGTGATCGGCTGGATACAGGTGCGCATCGGCCCCAATCGCGTGACTTTTTTTGGGATCCCCTGGCTTGGAGGATGGGCGCAGCCGATCGCCGACGGCCTGAAGCTCCTGGTCAAGGAGATCATCGTTCCGACGGGGGCCAACAAGTTCCTGTTCGTGGTGGCCCCGATCATGGCGATCATGCCGGCCTTGGCGGCATGGGCGGTGGTGCCGTTCAACGCCGAGATGGTGCTTGCCGACATCGATGCCGGATTGCTCTACATCATGGCCATCACCTCCATGAGCGTCTACGGCATCATCATTGCCGGCTGGGCCTCGAACTCCAAGTATGCGTTCCTGGGATCGCTGCGCTCGGCAGCGCAGATGGTGTCGTACGAGCTGGCGATGGGGTTCGCGCTGGTGTGCGTGCTGATGGCGGCGCAGAGCCTTAACCTCGGCGAGGTCGTGCGGATGCAGCAGGGCGGCTGGGGCTTCCTCAACTGGTTCTGGGTTCCCTTGTTCCCGATCTTCCTGGTGTACTTCGTCTCTGGAGTCGCCGAGACCAACCGCTCCCCCTTCGATGTCGCCGAGGGCGAGTCGGAAATCGTCGCCGGCTTCCACGTCGAGTACTCGGGCATGGCGTTCGCGGTGTTCTTCCTGGCCGAGTACGCGAACATGATCCTGATCTCGACGCTCGCCTCGATCATGTTCCTCGGCGGCTGGTTGTCGCCCTTGCCGTTCCTGCCGGACGGGTTCTTCTGGCTTGCGCTGAAGGTCTCGTTCCTGCTGTTCTGCTTCGTGTGGTTCCGGGCGACCTTCCCGCGCTACCGCTACGACCAGATCATGAGGCTCGGCTGGAAGGTATTCCTACCGCTGACCATCCTGTGGATCGTCGTGCTGGGCGCCTGGATGCAGACGCCGCTGTGGGTATGGTGGAAGTGATGATCGAGCGCATCCGCCATTTCTTCCGGACCTTCCTGCTGGTCGAGCTGGTGAAGGGCATGATGTTGACCGGCCGTCATCTCTTCGCGCGCAAGATCACCGTGCAGTTCCCCGAGGAGAAGACGCCGATGAGCCCGCGCTTCCGCGGGCTGCACGCGCTGCGGCGCTATCCCAACGGCGAGGAGCGCTGCATCGCCTGCAAGCTGTGCGAGGCGGTGTGCCCGGCGCTCGCCATCACCATCGAGTCGGAGCAGCGCGACGACGGCACGCGCCGCACCACGCGCTACGACATCGACCTCACCAAGTGCATTTTCTGCGGTTTCTGCGAGGAGTCCTGTCCGGTGGATTCGATCGTCGAGACCCGCATTTTGGAATACCACGGCGAGAAGCGCGGCGACCTGATCTACACCAAGCCCATGCTGCTCGCGGTGGGCGACCTGTACGAGGAGCAGATCGCGAAGGACCGCGCGGATGACGCCGAATACAGGTAAGAGCAACCACAGAGACACAGAGGCACAGAGGAAAAATCCATGAAGTTCTCAGTGTCTCTGTGCCTCTGTGGTGAAGATTTCTGGATTTTATGACTTTTCAAACCAGCGTTTTCTACGCTTTTTCCGCGATTCTGATCCTCGCGGCGCTGGGCGTCATCACGTCACGCAACCCGGTGCATGCCGCGCTTCTCCTGGTGCTGGCGTTTTTCACCTCCGCCGCGATCTGGATGCAGCTGCAGGCGGAGTTCCTCGCCATCGCCCTGGTTCTCGTCTACGTCGGCGCGGTGATGGTGCTGTTCCTGTTCGTGGTGATGATGCTCGACATCAACCTGGCGCGGCTGCGCGAGGGGTTCTTGAATTACCTGCCGCTGGGGGCGCTGGTGGCGCTGCTGCTGGTGGCGGAAATGATCATCATCCTGGGCGGCCGCTACGCCGGGTTTGCTGACATGCCGGCGCCCCCGCCGCTGCCCGCGGGCTACAGCAACACCAAGGAGCTCGGCCGGCTGGTCTACACCGAATACGTCTATCCGTTCGAGATCGCGGCGGTAATCCTGCTGGTTGCGATCGTGGCGGCGATCGCGCTGACGCTGCGCCGCCGCAAGCAGAGCAAATACATCGATCCGGCCAGGCAGATCAACGTGCGCAGGGAGGACCGGGTGCGCATCGTTTCAATGCCGTCTGAGAAGCGGGACTAGGGATCCGGGATCAGGGACTGGGGAAGTAGCGAAAAACTGACTTCCAACCCCCGATCCCCGACCCCGCAGTTAAGGGAGACAAGTTGATCTCGCTGTCGCATTACCTGGTGCTGGGCGCGATCCTGTTCGCGATCGCGGTCATCGGCATTTTTCTCAACCGCAAGAACATGATCGTGCTACTGATGGCGATCGAGCTGATGCTGCTCGCCGTCAACCTGAACTTTGTCGCGTTCTCGCATTTCCTCGACGATCCCTCCGGCCAGGTGTTCGTGTTCTTCATCCTGACGGTCGCCGCCGCCGAGTCGGCGATCGGGCTGGCGATCCTGGTGGTGCTGTTCCGTAATCTCAACACCATCAACGTCGAGGACCTCGACAGCCTCAAGGGCTGAGGCAAACGTGAAACGTGAAACGTGAAACGTGAAACGAATCTCCCTCTCCTCCGTGACCGGGGGAGAGGGCAGGGGTGAGGGGGATCACCTTTCACTTTTCACGTTTCACTGGATATATGACGCAAATGCAACTCTTATATTTGGTCGTGCCGGTGGCGCCGCTGCTGGGGGCGATCATCGCCGGCCTGTTCGGCTGGGCGATCGGGCGCCGCGGGGCGCACTGGGTCACCATTCTCGGCATGGTGATCGCGACCATCGCCTCGGCCGTCGTCTTCCTCGACGTGCTCGACGGCCACGACTATAACGGGCCGGTGTACACCTGGCTGCTGTCAGGCAACGCGCGCTTCGAGATCGGCTTCCTGATCGACCGCCTGTCCGCCACCATGATGCTGGTGGTGTCGTTCGTTTCTCTGATGGTGCACATCTACACCATCGGTTACATGGCCGACGATCCGGGCTACCAGCGCTTCTTCGGCTACATCTCGCTGTTCACGTTTTTCATGCTGATGCTGGTGGCGTCGAACAATTTCCTCCAGCTGTTCTTCGGCTGGGAAGGCGTCGGGCTGATGTCCTATCTCCTGATCGGCTTCTGGTACACGCGGCCGACGGCGGTCTACGCCCAGCTCAAGGCGTTCCTGGTAAACCGCGTCGGCGATTTCGGCTTCCTGCTGGGGATCGCCCTCATCCTGACCTACTTCGGCACGCTGGACTATGCGGCGGTGTTCTCCACCGCACGCAACCTCGCCGGCAACACCATTGAAATCTGGCCCGGCGCCGCGTGGTCGCTGATGACCTTGATCTGCATCCTGCTGTTCGTCGGCGCGATGGGCAAGAGCGCGCAGTTCCCGCTGCACGTATGGCTGCCCGACTCGATGGAAGGTCCCACCCCGATCTCGGCACTGATCCACGCCGCGACCATGGTGACCGCCGGCGTCTTCATGGTCGCGCGCATGTCGCCGCTCTACGAGTTCTCGGAGACCGCACTCTCGGTGGTGATGGTGATCGGCGCCATCACTGCGCTCTTCATGGCGTTCGTGGCGATCGTGCAGAACGACATCAAGCGCGTGGTCGCGTACTCGACGCTCTCCCAGCTCGGCTACATGATGGTGGCGCTGGGCGCCTCGGCCTACGCTGCGGGCATCTTCCACCTCGTCACCCACGCCTTCTTCAAGGCGCTGCTGTTCCTCGGCGCGGGCTCGGTCATCATCGCGCTGCACCACCAGCAGGACATGCGGCACATGGGGGGCCTGCGAAAGTACATGCCGATCACCTATCTCACGACGCTGATCGGCGCGATCTCGAGCGCGGGCATTCCCGGCCTGGCCGGCTTCTTCTCGAAGGATTCCATCATCGAGGCGGCGCACCTCTCTAAGCTGCCCGGCTCGGGCTTCGCCTACATCGCGGTGCTTTTCACCGTGTTCGTGACCGCGCTCTACACCTTCCGGCTGCTGTTCATGACTTTCCACGGGCCGGAGCGCTTCCACGGCCACGGGGCGCACCCTGACGAGCACGGCAAGGACGCTCACGGCGATCACGGGCACGCGCCCCACGAGTCACCGGCGGTGGTGACCGTCCCGCTCATCCTGCTGGCGATCCCTTCGGTGTGCGCCGGCTGGTTCATCGGCCCGGTGCTGTTCGGGGACTACTTCGGCAATGCCATCGTGGTGGCGCCGGCGCACGACGTGCTAGCGCAGCTGGGGAAAGACTTCCACGGTGTGATCGCGATGGTGATCCACGGGCTCGCCACCCCCGCGCTGTGGCTCGCACTCGCCGGGATCGCGACCGCCTGGTACCTCTATCTCAGACGTCCAGACCTGCCGGCCGTCATCAAGGAGACGTTCGGCCTTATCTACAACATCCTCGACCGCAAGTACGGCTTCGACGAGTTCAATGACTGGTTCTTCGCGGGCGGTGCGCGCAGGGTAGGAACCGGCTTTTGGCAGGGCGGGGACGTGGCGGTGATCGACGGCATCTTCGTCGACGGCTCGGCGCGCGTGGTGGGCTGGTTCGCGGCAGTGATCCGCTACCTGCAGTCAGGGTTCATCTACCACTATGCCTTCGCCATGATCATCGGGATGCTGGTTTTGTTGACCATATTCCTCGGCCTTCCGGCGTTATTGAGCATGATCTTTATTCGATAAGGGGCGGCTCACTACGATGCTGCTCGGTTTCCCGCTGTTGAGCCTCGCCATCTGGATCCCGATTCTCGCCGGGGTCCTGGTGCTCGTCACCGGCTCCGACCGCAACGCCCAGGCCGCCCGCCTGATCGCGCTCGCCGGCGCCGTGCTCGGCTTCGGCGTCACGCTGCCGCTCTACACGCGCTTCGACCCGCTCGCGAGCGGCTTCCAGTTCATGGAGTTCGCGCCGTGGATCGAAAGCTTCAACGTCAACTACCACCTCGGCATCGACGGCGTCTCGCTGCTGCTGATCCTGCTCAACAGCTTCACCACGGTGCTGGTGGTGATCGCCGGCTGGGAAGTGATAAAGACGCGCGTCGCCCAGTACATGGCGGCTTTCCTGTTTCTCTCGGGAGTCATGAACGGCGTGTTCGCGGCGCTGGATGCGCTGCTGTTCTACGTGTTTTTCGAATCGACGCTGATCCCGATGTTCGTCATCATCGGCGTGTGGGGCGGGCCGAACCGGGTCTATGCCGCTGTAAAGTTCTTCCTCTATACGCTGCTCGGGTCGCTGCTCTTCCTGGTCGCACTGATCTACTTGTACAACGTGTCGGGGGGCAGCTTCTCGCTGCTCGACTTCTACCGGCTGCCGCTGTCGCTCCCGGTCCAGGTTCTGGTCTTCATCGCTTTCTTCATGGCGTTCGCGGTGAAGGTGCCGATGTGGCCGGTACACACCTGGCTCCCCGACGCACACGTGGAAGCGCCGACCGGAGGATCGGTGGTACTGGCGGCCATCATGCTGAAACTCGGCGCCTATGGCTTCATCCGGCTCTCCCTTCCCATCCTGCCGGACGGGAGCCACTACATGGCCGGCTTCGTGATTGCGCTGTCGCTGATCGCGGTGGTGTACATCGGCCTGGTGGCGCTGGTGCAGGCCGACATGAAGAAGCTGATCGCGTATTCGTCGATATCGCACATGGGGTTCGTCACGCTCGGCATCTTCATCTTCAACGCGCAGGGCATGGAGGGCGCGATCATCCAGATGATCTCGCACGGCTTCGTCTCGGGCGCGCTGTTTTTGTGCGTGGGCGTGCTCTACGACCGCATGCACTCGCGGATGATCGCCGATTACGGCGGGGTGGTGAACACCATGCCGGTGTTCGCGGCGCTGTTCATGCTGTTCGCGTTGGCGAATTCGGGCCTGCCGGGCACCAGCGGCTTCGTCGGCGAGTTCATGGTGATCATGGGCGCGGTCAAGGCGAACTTCTGGTACGCCGCCGCCGCGGCCACCACGCTGGTGTTCGGCGCGGCCTATACGCTGTGGATGTACAAGCGCGTGATCTTCGGGGCGGTGGCGAACCATCACGTCGCCGCGTTATCGGACCTCTCCGCGCGCGAGTTCCTGGTGCTGGGGCTGCTCGCGCTGGCGGTGCTGGCGATGGGCGTATGGCCCAATCCGTTCGCCGAAGTGCTGCACACCTCGGTCAACGACCTTCTGAACCACGTCACGCAGAGCAAGCTGCCGTAAAAGGAAAGGAAGAGGCAAACCAGCATGCCCTACATCACACCGTTGATGCCCGCCTATCCCGAGCTGTTCCTGCTCGTGATGGTGTGCGTGATCCTGGTGGTGGACCTGTTCGTGAGCGATGACAACCGCATCGTTACCTACGCGCTGACCCAGTTCGCGCTCGCCGGCTGCCTGGCGATCACCTTTCTCACCTCGAGCGCGCAGCCGGCCTACACCTTCAGCGGCATGTTCGTGGACGATCTGATGTCGGACGTGCTGAAGCTGCTGGTTTACGCGGGGGTGATGATGATGCTGGTGTACTCGCGCGCCTACGTCGCCGCGCGCGGCCTGTTCCGCGGGGAATTCTTCATGCTCGTCCTGTTCGCCACGCTGGGCATGATGATCATGATTTCCGCCAATCACCTGCTCACGCTCTACCTCGGGCTGGAGCTGCAGGCGCTCTCGCTCTACTCAATGGTGGCGCTGCAGCGCGACTCGGCGGTGGCGACCGAGGCGGCGATGAAGTATTTCGTGCTGGGGGCGCTCGCCTCGGGCATGCTGCTCTACGGCATGTCCATGCTCTACGGGGCGACCGGCACCCTCGAGATCACGCGGCTCGCCGAGATCATCTTCTATGGCGTCGCCAGGGACGTGGTGCTGGTGTTCGCCCTGGTATTCATCGTCGCAGGGCTGGGCTTCAAGCTCGGCGCGGTCCCGTTCCACATGTGGGTGCCGGACGTCTATCACGGCGCGCCGACCGCGGTGACGCTGTTCATCGGCTCGGCGCCCAAGCTTGCCGCCTTCGCCTTCATCATGCGGCTGCTGGTGCAGGGCCTCGGGGCGGAACGGCTGGTGGAGGAGTGGCAGCAGATGCTGATCGTGATGGCGGTGCTCTCGCTCGCCATCGGCAACATCACGGCGATCGCCCAGACCAACCTCAAGCGCATGCTGGCGTATTCCACTATAGGCCACATGGGCTTCCTGCTGCTCGGCATACTTTCCGGAGACCTCATCGGCTACGGCGCCGGCATGTTCTATGTCGTGGTGTATGTCCTGATGAACCTCGGGTCTTTCGGCATGATCATGGTGCTCTCGCGCAGCGGGTTCGAGGCGGAGAACTTGGAGGACTTCAAGGGGCTCAATGCGCGCAACCCATGGTACGCGTTCATGATGCTGCTCCTGATGTTTTCCATGGCGGGAGTGCCGCCGACGGTGGGTTTCTATGCGAAGCTGTCGGTGCTGCAGGCGGTCATCAACGCCGGTTATGTCTGGCTCGCCGTGATCGCGGTGCTGTTCTCGCTGATCGGGGCTTTCTACTACCTGCGGCTGGTCAAGCTGATGTACTTCGATGCGTCCCAGGACACTGCGCCGATCGAGCCGCACGGCGACGTGCGCATGCTGATGAGCGCGAACGGACTGGCGATGCTGGTGTTCGGCATCATGCCCGAGCCGCTGATGGCGCTGTGCATCGACTCGATCCAGGCATCGTTGTAAGAAAACAGTAAGCGGTAAGCGGCGGGCTGCCAGGTTCTAGCGCTCACCGCTTACCGCTCACCGTTTACCTGAGTTCAACCATGACCAACAAGCGATCCGATTTTACCGAGCATACGATCAGCTCGAAGACCGTTTATCACGGCAAGCTGCTGC
>JAHFRO010000131.1:0-3361 GCA_023266245.1 Betaproteobacteria bacterium
CCATCGTCCCGTTCCACGCCGAGGACGGTCTCGCGCAGCCGATCACGCCGGTCGTCGCCGCGGATCTCGCGAGAAGCGGGCTGTTCAA
Organism: Betaproteobacteria bacterium; assembly: GCA_023266245.1. Lineage (GTDB taxonomy): Bacteria > Pseudomonadota > Gammaproteobacteria > Burkholderiales > SG8-41 > SG8-41. Next base: position 89 of record JAHFRO010000131.1, read on the forward strand.
GATGGTCGATCCCGGCGGGATCAACCCGGTGCCGCACGAGCCGGAGCAGATCAACTACCCGCAGTGGCGCGCGCGGAGCGCCGAGGCGGTCGTGATCGGCAGCGTTTCTCTGCTTTCCGACGGCCGTTACGACGTGCGCTTCCGGCTGATGGACGCGGTGAAGCAGACCCAGCTCGCGGGCTACGTTTATCTCGCGCGCGCGGACAACCTGCGGCTGGTGGCGCACAAGATCGCCGACATGATCTACGAGAAGCTCACCGGCGACACCGGCGTGTTCGCCACGCGCATTACCTACATCGTCAAGCGCGGCAGCCGCTACGAGCTGCAGGTCGCGGATGCCGACGGCTACGGCGCGCAGACCGTGCTCGCTTCCAACGAGCCCATCATTTCCCCCGCGTGGTCGCCCGACGGCACGCAGCTCGCCTACGTTTCCTTCGAGCAGAAGAAGCCGGTGGTCTACGTGCAATCGCTCACCACCGGGAGCCGCCTGGCAGTGGCCAACTTCTGGGGCAGCAACAGCGCGCCGGCGTGGTCGCCCGACGGCGGGCGGCTCGCGGTCACGCTCACCAAGGACGGCGGCTCGCAGATCTATCTCATCAACGCCGACGGCAGCGGCATCACGAGGCTCACCTACAGCTCGGCGATCGACACCGAGGCCAATTTCTCCCCCGACGGCCGCCACCTGATCTTCACCTCCGACCGCGGCGGGAGTCCCCAGGTCTACCGCGTACCGGTGAGCGGCGGGCAGCCCGAGCGGCTGACCTTCGAAGGCGGCTACAACGTCTCGCCGCGCCACAGCCCCGACGGCAGAAGCTTTACGTTCATACAGATGAACGGCACCCGCTTCAACGTCGCGGTGCAGGATTTCGCCACGCGCCAGGTGCAGGTGCTGACCGACGGCGGTAGCGACGAGTCGCCGAGTTTCGCGCCGAACGGCAAGCTGATCCTCTACGCAACCGAGGTGAGGGGGCGTGGTATATTGTCCGCGGTTTCGAGCGACGGCAGAGTGAAGCAGCGGCTGACCGCGGATGCCGGCGATGTGCGCGAGCCGGCATGGGGTCCGCTGTCCAAGTAACAGATTCGTCAACGAGGAGCCTAGGCGATGAAGAGACTTTTGTTGAGCGTGTTGATGCTGGCGGTGCTCGCTGCGTGCGGCACCACCCCCACCAAGGAGCAGGAAGGCGCGTCGGTCGAAGACCGCAAGCCCATACCCGGCGATCCGGGAGCCGCCAAGCCCGACGCGGGCATCAGCACCAAACCGCTGGTGGACAAGCCGATCGCGGTGAATCCGCTCAAGGACCCGGGCAACATCCTGTCCAAGCGCAGCATCTATTTCGACTACGACAGCAACCTCGTCAAGGACGAGTACAAGCCGATCGTTGTCGCGCACGCCAAGTACCTGCAGCAGAACCGCGCCGCCAAGATGCGCGTCGAGGGTAACGCAGATGAACGCGGCAGCCGCGAGTACAACCTCGCGCTCGGCCAGCGCCGGGCGGATGCGGTAAGGCAGATGATGCAGTTGCTGGGGGCAACGGCGGAGCAGATCGAGAGCGTGAGCTTCGGCGAGGAAAAGCCGCGATGCACCGACCATGAGGAAAATTGCTGGTGGCAAAATCGCCGCGGCGACGTCGTCTATCAGGGCGAGTGACTCAATACTGGTGAACGGTGAACGGTGAAGGGCGAAAACCCTCCGCGGTGGCCCGCGGCCTTAGCCTGGGCCGCGCTCCTTCTTTTTCTTACTTTCCCGGCCTACGCCGGGCTGTTTGACGACGAGGTCGCGCGCAAGCAGATCGCCGAGCAGGCGAAGCGCGTAGACGAACTCAAGCAGCAGAACGAGGCGCTCTCGGCGCGTCTCGCGCGGATGGAGGAGTTGCTTAAGACCCTGTCGGCATCGCAGCCCGCTATCGAGCTCGCGCAGCAGCTCGAGCTGCTGCGCCAGGAGCTGAAGCAGCTGCGCGGCCAGGTCGAGGTGCTGGGCAACGACATCCAGATGGCGTCCAAGCGGAGCCGCGACATGTACGTGGACCTCGACGGCCGTCTCAAACGCCTCGAGCAGGCTCCGGCTGGCCCCGCCGCTCCCGCGGCTGCCGCGCCGGCGGGTACGGCTCCCGCCGGAGCGCCCGCGCAAAGCGCCCCGGCTGCGCCGACGGCGGAGACGGGCGCGTATGAGGCGGCACAGAACCAGCGCCGCATCGGCAACTACCAGGGCGCTATCGCTGCCTTCCAGAACTTCATCACCCAGTACCCGAAGAGCCAGCTTGCGCCGCGCGCGCAGTACTGGATCGGGGATTCCTACTACAACCTGCGCGACTTCAAGAGCGCGATCGCGAGCCAGCAGAGGCTGATCGCGGCCTATCCCGACAGCTCCTCCGTGCCGGACGCGCTGCTCAATATCGCGAGCTCCCAGATCGAGCTCGGCGACACCGCCGGCGCGAAGAAGACCATGGACGGGCTGGTCACGCGCTATCCCCTGAGCGAAGCGGCGGAGAAGGCCAAGCGCCGGCTGGCCACCTTGAAGTGAAGGTTGAAGAGTGAAGGGTGAAGGTGACGGCGGCGCCAGCCGCCGTTTTGTCTTACCATTCACCATTCGCCACTCATAGCTTCGCGCATGGGCAGCTTCCCCGATCCTGCAGTCTCCGGCGCCGCGTCCGTACTGGAGCAGACGCTGCGCATCACCGAGATCTTCTTTTCCCTGCAGGGCGAGACCAGCCGCGTGGGGCTGCCCACCGTGTTCGTGCGGCTGACCGGCTGCCCGCTGCGCTGCGGCTACTGCGACACCGCCTACGCCTTCCACGGCGGCGAGACCATGACCCTCACCGACATCCTCAAACGGGTGGCCGAATTCAAGACGCGGTACGTCACGGTCACCGGCGGCGAGCCGCTCGCGCAGCAGAACTGCCTGCCGCTGCTCGTGGAACTGTGCGACCGCGGCTACTCGGTGTCACTGGAGACGAGCGGGGCGCTCGACATCTCTGAAGTGGACCCGCGCGCGTCCCGGATACTCGACATCAAGACCCCCGGCTCGGGCGAGTGCGACAAGAACCGCTGGGACAACCTCGCGCAGCTCACGCCGCGCGACGAGATCAAGTTCGTACTGTGCCACGAGGCGGACTACGAGTGGGCGAAACAGGTGCTCGCCGAGCGCGGGCTCGCGCGCATCTGCCCGGTGCTGTTTTCTCCCTCCTATCACGACCTGCCGGCGGCGACGCTCGCCGACTGGATCCTGCGCGACCAGCTGCCGGTGCGCATGCAAATCCAGCTCCACAAGCAGCT
>JAHFRO010000131.1:3461-6657 GCA_023266245.1 Betaproteobacteria bacterium
GCCGCCGGGCATCGGGTCATCGCGATCGACCTCACCGCGTTCGGCGGCTCGGCGCTCACCGACAGGAACATCGCGGTTCCCGAAGCGCCGACGCAGGGCATACCCGTCACCTACGTTCCGGCGCGCAACACCATCCTGCTCGCGCTCGCGCTCGCCTGGGCGGAAGTGCTCGGCGCGCAGGACATCTGGTTCGGCGCCAACGCGGTGGACTACTCCGGCTATCCGGACTGCCGTCCCGAGTACATGCACGCGTTCGAGCGGCTGTCCAACCTCGCCACCAAGGCCGCCGTCGAAGGGCGCAAACTCACGCTGCACACGCCGGTCATCGAGTTCACCAAGGCCGAGATCATCCGGCGCGGCGCCGCGCTCGGCGTGGATTACGCGCTGACGGTTTCCTGCTACCAGGCAACGGAAGAGGGCGCCGCCTGCGGCCGCTGCGATTCGTGCCGACTGCGCCGCGCGGGATTCGCCGCCGCCGGCCTTCCGGATCCCACCCGCTACGCTCTTAACCCCAAGACCGTAGAGGACAAGAAATAGACAGGATTTACAAGATTTACAGGATTAAAGCCTAGTCTAAGAATCTTGTTAATCCTGTTAATCCTGTCTATTTGCCGTTGGTGGTTTTAAACTAGCTAGTAGGGGCGGTGAATGGAATTCACTATCCACAACGGGGTGTTGCTCTCGGTGTTCGCGATCGCCGCGATCATGGGCGCGGTCACGAGCAAGACCCAATTCTGCGCCATGGGCGCGGTCTCCGACTGGGTCAACATGGGCGACACCGGGCGCATGCGCGCGTGGGTGTTCTCGATGACGGTGGCGCTCGCCGGCGTGATCGCGCTCGAGGCGACGGGCACTGTCAACCTGTCCGGCGAGACCTTTCCGCCGTACCGCAGCGCGAACTTCGCCTGGGTGCGCTACCTGCTTGGCGGCCTCATGTTCGGCGTCGGCATGACGCTCGCGAGCGGCTGCGGCAACCGGACGCTGGTGCGCATTGGGGGAGGGAATCTCAAGTCGCTTGTCGTGCTGGTGATCTTCTCCGTTTGCGCCTACCTGATGATGTGGACCCCGCTCTTCGAGAAGGCGTTCCTCCCGTGGGTCTCGGCCACCACGATCAACCTCGCGCAGTATGGCGTGCCCAATCAGCAAGTCGGATCTATCCTCGCCGGCATGTTCGGCATGGAAGCCGCGCGCGGCTTCAACCTCGCGGTCGCCGTCATAGTCGCAATTGGCATGCTTGCTTTTGTGTTCAGGTCAGCGGACTTCCGCGAGAGCTTCGACCACATCCTGGGCGGCGCGGTGGTCGGTCTTGCCGTCATCGCCGGCTGGTACCTCACCGGGAGCTCGATCGGCGCGGCGTGGAAGGAATACGCTGAAATGGCAACCGAGATCCCGAGCCGGGTGCAAACGCAGTCCTTCACCTTCGTGAGCCCGATGGGCGACACGGCGCGCTACCTGCTGAGTCCGGCGAATCTCTCGCTGGTGAGCTTCGGCGTGATGGCGCTCGCCGGCGTGATCCTGGGCTCGTCGCTGCACGCGATTCTCACGAAGAGCTTCCGCATCGAGTGGTTCGCGAACTGGAAGGACTTCGCCAACCACGCGGTGGGCGGCGTGCTGATGGGCGTGGGCGGCGTGCTCTCCCTGGGCTGCACCTTCGGCCAGGCGATCACCGGCATCTCGACGCTCGCGATCGGCTCCATCCTCACCTTCCTCGCCATCGTCATCGGCTCCGCCGGCACGATGAAGTACCAGTACTGGCGCATTACTCGAGAGGCGTGACTGATGAAGCGTGACTGGTGACTCGTGACTGAAGAAACGTGGCTTGACTGGTTTGCGGTTCGCGAATCACGACTCACGAATCACGCTTTTCAAGCGGGCGCCGCCCCTGTAGAATGCGCGGCTTTTCGGAGCTCCTAGGGGGCGGTTAGCTCAGTCGGTAGAGCAGCGGACTTTTAATCCGTTGGTCGGGAGTTCGACTCTCCCACCGCCTACCAGATAACGAAAGGCCGGCCGGGACAGCCGGCCTTTTTGTTCAGAGCATCCCGTTTTGCGGCGGGAATTCGACTACGATCCCGTTTCCGTTTAAGGTATCGGTCCAGGCGTCCGTAGAACGCCGGAAAGCGCGTAACGGGAAACTTACAGGGGTGGCCAGATGGCTTTTTCCGTCGTGGGGCTGAGCAGGCATCGAGAGCCCGAGGCGGAAGTGCGCCAGATCGGCGAGTACCAGACGCTCGACGAGGCGATCACCGCCGGAAAACGGACGATAGACTTTTTCCTGCTCCGGGAATTCAAGGCTGGCATGTTGTCCGAAGCGCTCTTCTCCCGCTACCAGGAACGGGGCGAACATCCGAGCATATTTCGCGACGACGACAAGACGCTCGACGTGCAACGCTTTAACCATCTCGACTACGCCAGGCGCCGCTGCTCGGAAATCTGCGGGGGCAAGCAGCGAGTTTGAACAGTCAGGCATCGCGAAGGGCCAACGTTTCGATCCGTTGGTCGGGAGTTCGACTCTCCCACCGCCTACCAAAAACAAAGGCCGGCTGAGACAGCCGGCCTTGCATTCGCCCTCCCGGCGCGTGCGGCGGCGGTGAATCCGGTCCGCTCTCCTCTCCGTATAAAGCATTGGTGCCGCCCCCGGCCGGCTGACACCGGGGCTGCCGTCATGGCGCTATGGGGTTTCTGGATGTGGTGATTGACTTCCTTAAGGAGGGTTGCGTGAAAAAGCTGATGACGACGGTGGTTGCAGGCTGCATGGCGATGGCCATGGGAGGCGCCTTTGCCCAGGACGCGATGAAAAAGGACGCGATGGGCAAAGGCGAGATGAAGAAGGAAATGATGGACAAGGAGGGCATGAAGAAAGAGGCGATGAAAAAAGACGAAATGAAGAAGGACAAGATGAAGAAGGACGCGATGGGCAAAGACATGAAGAAAGACAAGATGAAGAAGGACAAGATGGGCAAGGACATGAAGAAAGACGGCAAGAAGAAGGACATGATGGGCAAGGACAAGATGAAGAAAGACAAGATGGGCAAGGGCATGGAGAAAGGCTCCATGATGAAAGATGACATGAAGAAGTGAGCGTCTTGCGCCGAGGCGGCTGGCGGCCGGGAGCCCGCATCCCCCGCCGCCCGCGAGCAGTTGAAAAAGGCCGGCGTCAGCCGGCCCTTTTTATTTTTCCCTCCGTGATTCGAAATAC
>JAHFRO010000132.1 GCA_023266245.1 Betaproteobacteria bacterium
CTCAATCGGGCAGATCGCGCGCCGCTCGGGCGCAGCGGTCGAGACCATCCGCTACTACGAGCGCGAAGGACTGCTCGAGCAGCCGGCGCGCAGCCCATCGGGCTACCGGCGCTACCCGCCCGAGGTGGTTACGCGGCTGTGCTTCATCCGGCAGGCCAAGGAACTCGGCTTCTCGCTGCGCGAGATCAAGGAGCTGCTGTCGCTCCGCGTTGAGGCCGGCCGGTCCTGCCGCGATGTGAAAGCGCGCGCCGAGCACAAGATCGCCGACGTCAACCAGCGCATCGCGGCGCTCAAGCGCATGAAAAATGCGCTCGGGAAACTCGCCGCCAGCTGCTCCGGCCGCGGGCCGACCAGCGAGTGCCCGATTCTCGATGCGTTGGAAACACGCGAACTCACGCGATCGCGTCCGGCCTGACATGGCGCCGCGTGCCGAACGGATCCGGATGACAAGTGGAGATCCCGGGCGATGAAGACGCTGGTGGTCACGATAGAAGGAATGCATTGCGATGGCTGCGCCGAGACCATCAAGGCGCTGCTCGACGTCGAGGCCGGCGTGAAGGCGTCAACCGTTTCATTCAAGGAAGGCCGCGCCCGCGTGCTCTACGATCCCGCCTCGGTTGACGAGAAATCGCTCGTTGCCGCCATCGAAAAGGGCGGCTACAAGGTCACCTCCACCGCATGATCGAGTCCCTCGCCGCGGGTATCCTGTTGCCGATCGGGCTCGGCCTGTTCGGCTTCATCGAGCCGTGCTCCCTTGGCTCGACGCTGGTATTCATCAAGGTGATGGAAGGCAGGTCCGCGGCGGTCAAGCTCTGGCAGGTCAGCGTATTTACCGCAGCCCGCGCTCTGTTTACTGGAGCGCTTGGCGCGATCGCGGTGCTCGTCGGTTCGGTCTTCATCGGTTTTCAGAAGGCGATGTGGGTGGGACTCGGGCTGCTCTACGTCGCGTTGGGCCTGCTGTTCATCGCCGACCGGGCGGGCTACTTCATGAAGTCACTCGGACCCGGCCTCGCGCGCATCGGCGAGCTGCGCGGCTCGGCCGCGCTTGGACTGCTGTTCGGCCTGAACATTCCGGCGTGCTCGGCGCCGCTGCTGTTCGCCCTGCTCGGTGCCGCCGCTGCGGGCGGGGTCTCTGGCGCAACCCTTGCGCAGGGATTTGGATCGCTGGCGCTGTTCGGCCTGGCCTTGTCGTTGCCGCTCGTTGTGGCCGTGCTGATTCCGGCAACGCGGCGGGCGCTCGACTGGCTGGCGGGACTGACCCGGCGCGTGCCGCGCTGGACCGGGATCGTCCTCATCGGGCTCGGGTTGTGGTCGATTTGGTTCGGCCTCTACGTCACCCCGCAGCCACCGTCATGAATCAGGCCACGCGCCCGGGGCCCGCACGCCTCTTGACTCTGGAGCCTGCTACAGGGATTAACCTGAAGCGCAGCCGATACCAGCAGGAGGATACGCCATGGTAACCACCAGCCTGTCCGAACCCTCGCTCAAGCCGTGGACCGAGGAGCCGGCAGCCCGCGCCGGGCGCGCCAGAATCCGCGCGCGCATCGGCGGCCTGCACTGCTCGCTCTGCACCGGAACGATCGAGAAAGCGCTAGGCAGGCTGCACGGCGTGGACCAGGTCGCGGTCAGCCTCACTCACGAGCAGGCGCTGGTCGAGTACGACCCGAACATCGTGCGGCCGGAGCGGCTGCTGCAGACCCTGCGCGACATCGGCTATACGATCTCCGATCCGCGCAAAGTGCGGCCGTTCGAGGAAGAAGAGCGCGAGTTGGTGCGCGAAGGCCGCCGCTTTCTGATTGCGGTCGTGTTCAGCATTCTCGCCATCGCTCTGGTCGCGTCGCCGGCCGGTGTATGGGCGACCCTGCTGCCGGGGGTCGTGTTCGCAAGCCTGGTGGGCGCGGTCTTTCTGGTGCTGCGCTCCGGCGGCATGGGCATCGCGCTTGCCGGCGCGGGCGCGATCAGCGGCGTGGCCGCGGCCCTGATGCTGTCGCGCGCCGAGGGCAATTTCGAACCGGCCATACCCTGGGTGGCGGCGGCGCTTGCCGCGACGCTGGTGTTCGGAGTCGGTCGCCACATTCTGCGGATGGCGATCCAGGCTTTGCGGCGCGGTATCCTCAACCAGCACGTGCTGCTCGAAATCGGCGCGTTTGCGGGGCTCGCCGGCGGCACGATCGGTCTCGTCTTCGAACTGCCGGGCTATCCGACGGCGCCCTTCTTCGCCGTCACCGTGATGGTCGTCACCTACCACATCTTCTCGGAATGGCTGTCGCTCATCGTCAAGACGCGCAGCTCGCAGGCGGTCAAGCGGCTGCTCGACCTGCAGCCGGACACCGCGCGCGTCGTGCGCGCAGGCGCCGAGATTGAACTCCCGATCGAGGCAGTGTCCATCGGTGACTTCGTGCGCGTCCGTCCGGGCGAGCGCATTCCGGTTGACGGCACGGTGGTGAGCGGGCATTCGGCAGTCGATCAGTCGCTCGTGACCGGGGAACCGATGCCGGTGGAGAAATCCGCGAGCGACGTAGTGATCGGGGGCTCGATCAACGGTACCGGTACGCTCCTGGTAAAAGTGACCGCGGTGGGCGAAGGCAGTTTTTTGTATAAGGTCGTCAGCGAGGTCGAGGACGCGCGCGCCCTCAAACCGGGGATACTGCACCTCGTCGACCGCGTGCTGCGTATCTATACGCCGGCCGTGCTGATCACGGCCGCGATCGCGGTGCTCGGCTGGTCGCTCGGTCCGTATCTCATCACCGGCCAGGCCGATCTGGAGCGCGCCGTGTTCGCGGGGCTGAGCGTGCTGATCATGGGCTACCCGTGCGCGGTCGGCATCTCCGCGCCGCTCTCCATCGTGCGCGGGGCGGGCGAAGCGGCCGAACGCGGCATCCTGATGCGCACCGGCGAAGCATTCCAGGGCTACCGCCTGGTGACGCAGATCGCCCTGGACAAGACGGGCACGCTCACCGAGGGCCGTCCTGCGCTGCGGGAGATCGTGACTGCCGGCGCGGGCGAGAGCGAATTGCTGGCGGTCGCCGCCGCGGCGGAGTCCGCTTCCGAGCACCCGTTGGCGCGGGCGATCGTGGAGGCCGCCTTCGAGCGCGGCATCACGCCGCCGGACGTTGACCGTTTCGAGGCTGTGCCGGGCAGGGGCGTCGTTGTTCACATCGGAAACGCGGAAACGCTAGTCGGCAGCCCCCGCTTCCTCGCCGAGCGCGGCATAGCCCTCGACAGCGTCGCCGCGCGCATCCAGGCGCTGGAAAGCGAAGGCCATACGGTCATCGCGGTAGCGCGCGACGGTCGTTGTCTCGGGCTGCTCGCCCTCGGGGACAACTTGCGCGCGGATGCCACGCAAGCGGTGGCGGCGTTGCGCGCAGCCGGAGTGAAGCCGATCTTGGTCACCGGCGACAACGAGCGGGCGGCGCGCACGATTGCGGCAAAGCTCGCCATCGACGTCGTTCACGCCGGCGTGCTGCCCGGCGAGAAGGCCGGGATCGTGCGGCGGCTGCAGGTGCGCGCGCGGGTAGCCATGGTCGGCGACGGCATCAACGACGCGCCGGCGCTGATGCAGGCCGACGTCGGCATCGCGATGGGCAACGGCACCGACATTGCCATTGACTCGGCGGATATCATTATCCTCAGTTCCCGGCTCACCGCGCTCGCCGAGGCGCGCGAAATCAGCCGCCGCAGCTACCGCAAGATGCTGCAAAACGTGATGCTGGCCTTCCTTTTCAACGGGGTCGGTGTGCCGCTCGCCGCGACCGGACTGGTCTACCCCGTATGGGCGATGGCGGCGATGGCGACCAGCGTGACGGTAATCTTCTTCAACTCGCTGTGGGGAAAGCCGTCCCTGTTCTTCAACGCCGTCATGAGCGTAGGCCGTCCCCTTGAGGTGAAATCGGAGGCAGCCTGACTGGCAAGCCGGGCTGAGCCAACGGGGCTTGAAGCTCCAGCTGCTGGAGGTTATATATTATCAACAGGAGGAAGTGCGACGCGATGGATGGACGAGTTAACCTCTCAATCGGCGAGGCAGCGGATGTCTCCGGGCTCAGCGTCAAGACCATCCGCTATTACGAAGAGATCGGGCTGATTCCAAAAGCCGCCCGGACGAACGGCGGGGTACACACGGCTGGACACCGCGTCTACAGCGAGGCCGACGTGGGTCGTCTGAGGTTCATCCGCCATGCGCGCCTGTTCGGCCTGGGCCTCGCGGACATCCGCAAGCTGCTCGCCCTTGCCGACCGCAAAGGCTGCCCGGGCAAACAGCCCGAATACCGGGAAATGCTCGGAAGACACCTGCGCGAGATCGACGAGCGCGTCCGTCATCTTCGCGGGTTGCGTACGACCATCGAAGCTCTCATGGCGCCCGCGCGACGGTCTAAGGACCAGAAGTGCTCGTGGGGCACGTGCGGGTGCATGCGACAAGCCGGGGCAGCACGATCCTCCAGCGCAAGCTTGCCTCGCGTGGACAAGAAAGGAGAGAAACATGTGTGAGTTATGCGGCTGTGGTATGGAGCGTTCCTCAGGCCGGCCAACGCAGCAAACGAAGACCGGGAAGAAGCCGCTTCGCGTGCCCATCGTCGCGGCCGCCACGGAACCCAAGGCGGCCGGCGCGGTTGCTGCTGCGCGCTCGTACGAAGAAGCGCGCCTGGTGGCCGGACGAAAAGCTGTCGAGTAGTCGCATTCGGTGAACCCCGTTCTCTGGGCCGTGCTCCGGCTTTGGATCCGGTATCGCCGTGGCCGCATGCCACCGGCAAAGGTTCCGGACCCGATCTGGTATTTCGCTTATGGATCGAATATGAACGAGCGCCTGTTCCGGGAGCGGCGCCACATGGTATGGCATGAGACGCGGGTCGGCCGGCTACATGGATACCGCCTGGCGTTCACCGTTGGCGGCGGCATGCGTCCCGGCGTGTCGGCTCCGGCCAACATCGTTGCGGCGCCCGGCGGCGTGGTTTATGGCGCTTTTTATCTCCTGCCCCTGCATAAATTCGCCCGCCTCGATAACAGCGAAGGCAAGCAGTACGACTACCTTTGGACCGACGCGGAGGACCTCGCCGGTAACCGGCTGCCCGTCGTGACGTTCAAGGTGCCACACGCGGCTCCTGAAGGCCGGCCGGGAACGGGCTACCTGAACCTGATCCGGGAGGCGGCGCGCCAGCGCGGGCTGCCTGCCGAATACATCGCCTTCCTCGATAGCGTCGAGGCGAGAAAGTGACGGGGGTCGCGGCGGGGAGCCGCTGGCGCCGGTGGTGGCCGTGGCTCGGCGGGCTGGTCGGCATTGCGGCGCTCGCCTGGGTGCTGCGGCGCTTTGACCTCGACAGTTTCCGCGCCGTCCTCGTCGGTGCCGACATTCGCTTCCTCCTGCTGGTGCCGTTCGCTATTGCCGCCGAGCAGTTGGTGCGGGCCTGGAAGTGGCGCCAAATCCTCTACCCGATGCGGCCGGTCGGTACGCTTCCACTCTTCGGTGCGATCATGGCGGGCTACCTGGCGGGCCTGCTGATCCCGTTCGGCTTCTCCGCGCTGGCGCGAGCCTGGCTTGTCGCGCGCCGTGAGGGCCTGACCACCAGCGGCGTACTCGCGACCGTCGCGCTCGACCGGCTGACCGACGGCATCGTCTTCGCCCTCCTAGTCCCGGTTGCCTTGCTCCTTGTCGCCTTCCCCGACCCGACCGGCGACATTCGCGCCGGGCTGGCCTGGGGCGCGGCGGGTAGCTTCGTGTTGTTCGTCCTCCTGCTGCTCGCTCTTGCAGTCTACAAGCGCGTGACTTTGCGCCCCGGCGGATGGCTCGTGCACCTCATTGAGCGCCTGCCGGTGCGTGTCGCCGGGCCGGTACGGCGGGTTGCCGGGTCCTTTGCGGCCGGCATCGTCTGGCCGCGCGAGTTCTGGCGCGGATTCGGCATCGTGCTTGCGACCGTGGTGATCAAACTTATCGCCGCCACGCATTTCCTGTGGGCGGGCCTCGCCTTCGGAGTCATCCTGCAACCGGGGCAGTACCTGTTCCTGATCGTGGTCCTCGGCTTCCTGGTGATTCTGGGGCATTTCGCGCGGATCCCTGGTAGCTTCATCATTGGTGCGGTGTTCGCACTCGGTCTGTTTGGTGTCGCCGAGGAGCCGGCACTCGCCATGGCGCTCATCGTTCAGGGGTCAAGCCTCCTCACCGTCACCGGCATCGGCGCCTTCGCGCTGTGGCGCCAGGGAGTGGCGCTCGCTGACCTGCGCACCGCTGGAGCACAGCATGCCGGGAGCGGCTGATTCGAAGCGGCGCTTCTGGCACATCTCGGTCGCCGGTATCTTTTTCCAAGGCGGCGCGGCGGCGGTTGATACCAGCACCATCGTGGCGGCGCTCGTCCATGGGCTGACAGGCAGTGCCTTCGCGGTCGGCGCGGCGGCGGGCATCGCCCGCTTCGGCTGGCTGTTCCCGCAACTCTTCGTCGCTTACTACGCGCAGCGACGTGCGCGGCGCCTAGCGTTCTACGCGGTCGGCGCGTTCGGCCGCGTGGCGTGCCTTGCCGTTCTCGCCGGATTGCTGTGGTATCTCGCCAGCCCCGGGGGCGCATTGGTGATCGTCCTGTTCTTCGCGATCTGGACCGTCTACGCCTTCGTCAGCGGTATCG
>JAHFRO010000133.1:0-3708 GCA_023266245.1 Betaproteobacteria bacterium
CGACGACGAGAATGATGTCTTCCGCGCCCTTTTCCTTGAGGAGCTGGATGATCCGCGGACAAATGGTCATGTGCGCCCCGGATAACAAGCTCACGCCGAGGATATCCACGTCTTCCTGGATCGCGGCAGTGACGACTTCCTCCGGTGTACGGTGAAGTCCTGCGTAAATCACATCCATGCCGGCGTCTCGGAGAGTACGAGCCACGACTTTTACGCCGCGATCATGACCGTCAAGCCCGACCTTAGCTAGCAAGACACGGATTGGATGACTCACCTGGTCCCCTTTTGCGCCACCGAGTATGCAGTACGCTGTTCGTGGCCAAATTATAGAATACCGAACCCAGAATGCAATATGAGCTTGAGCATACGTACCGCGCCATCCTGAATGCCATTTGCGATTGAGGGGCTTTCAAGAAATTTATCCGGTCCGGACTTGAGTTTTCCAGCCAGGTAAAATTTCTTCTAAGCGGGCTGGAAAGGGCCGGTCACGTCACGTGCGCATCGTATAATCCCACTCATCCGGCGCACCGCCAGCCGCTTTCACACGTCATAAAAGCCGCCATGAAATACTCGCTCGCCGAACACAAAATCATCACCAAAGGCGACTATTGGATCGCGCCCAACGCGACCGTGATCGGCAAGGTGGTGCTCGAAAACAACGTGAGTATCTGGTTCAACGTCGTGGTGCGCGGCGACAACGACGTGATTACCATCGGCGAGAACTCGCAGGTGCAGGACGGCTCGGTGCTGCATACGGACCCGGGCCTTCCGCTCACGCTCGGCAGAAACGTGAGCGTCGGCCACATGGCAATGCTGCATGGCTGCACCATCGGCGACGGCAGCCTGATCGGCATCCGAAGCGTGATCATGAACGGCGCGGTGATCGGCAAGAATTGTCTGATTGGCGCCAGCACGCTGGTCGCGGAAGGTGAAACGATCCCTGATGGCTCGCTCGTGCTGGGCACGCCAGGCAAGGTAGTGCGTAAGCTCTCCCCGGAAGAGATCACCGAGATCAACGGTTTTGCCGACCGCTACGTGCAGCATTTCAAGCGCTATAAGGCTGAACTCAAAGCCGAGCCGTGAAATTTGATCGCGCCATTGCGTTCCAGCAAGGGATAATCGTACTACTCGTTCCTGGATCAAGACCCGCGGCGGCGGGATCGTGAACCACCTGATTGGAGACAGGGAAATGCTGCTCAACGGCTCATGTCATTGTCAGCGCGTGAAATTTTCAGTCGAAACCCACACCCCGTATCCATACATGAGGTGTTATTGCTCGATCTGCCGCAAGACACAGGGTGGTGGCGGTTATGCCATTAATATCATGGGCGAAGCAGATACTCTTAAGGTTCTAGGTGAGCACAATCTGTCGATCTATCACGCCCGGATCAAGGAGGGCCGCAAGACTCTACGCAGCCCCGGCCGGCGCCATTTCTGCAGGAAATGCGGCAGCAGCCTGTGGGTCTGGGACCCGCGCTGGCCGCAGTGGGTCTACCCCTTCGCCTCGGCCATTGATACCCCGCTGCCGCGACCGCGCGAGGTGCAGCACATTCTGCTCAACTACGCTCCGCGCTGGGTCGAAGTGCCGCGACGCAAAACGGATCGCTACTTCCGCGAGTTCCCGCGAGAATCCATCATCGACTGGCACCAGAAGCGCGGGCTGTATAAATAGAAATGCGTGACTGGTGACTGGCGACTGAAGAAGCTAAGGATGAAGGCAGAAGGATGAAGGATGACCTAACCCCCTCTTTCTGCCTTCTGCCTTCTGCCTTCCTCCCTCATCCCTTGCTTCACCGCGCCGCCCAGTCCTTGCTGCGCTCGACAGCCTTGCGCCAGCCGGCGAGCAGGGCCCGGGCGTCATCGCGCGACATCTGCGGCGCGAACACGCGCTCCGCCTGCCACTGCGCGGTGAGTTCCTCCGCACTCTTCCAGAACCCGACCCCCAGTCCCGCGAGATACGCCGCTCCCAGCGCGGTCGTTTCATGGATGCGCGGCCGCACCACCGGCACCCCGAGCATGTCCGCCTGAAACTGCATCAGGGTGTCGTTGCGCGTGGCGCCGCCGTCCACTCGGAGTTCCTTGAGCTTGATGCCCGAGTCGCTTTCCATCGCGTGCAGCACGTCGGCGGTCTGATAGGCGATGCTCTCCAGGGCTGCGCGCGCGAGATGCCCCGTGCCAGCGCCGCGGGTCAGTCCCAGTATGGCGCCGCGCGCGTACGGGTCCCAGTGCGGACTGCCCAGACCGGCGAATGCCGGCACGAAATAGACGCCGCCGTTGTCGGGCACGCTCCGCGCGAGCGCCTCGACCTCGTCCGCTGACCGGATGATGCCGAGACCATCGCGCAGCCATTGCACCACCGCGCCGGCGATGAAGACGCTGCCTTCGAGCGCGTACTCGCGCCCCGCTCCGGTCTGGCAAGCGGCCGTGGTGAGCAGCTTCGCCCGCGAGCGGATCGGCTTGGTTCCCGTGTGCATCAGCATGAAGCAGCCGGTGCCGTAGGTATTCTTCACCATGCCGGGCGCCACACAGCGCTGGCCGAACAGCGCCGCCTGCTGATCGCCGGCGATGCCGGCGATCGGGATGCGCGCGGTGAAGAGGTTGCCCGCCGTTTCGGCGACGATGCCGCTGGAAGCGCACACCGCCGGCAGCACGCGCGCCGGAACGTTGAGCATCTCGAGCAGTTCCTCGTCCCAGGCACCGCTCACGATGTTGTAGAGCAAGGTGCGCGAGGCGTTGCTCACATCGGTGACGTGCGCCGCACCTGCCGAGAGCTTCCAGATGAGCCAGGCATCCACTGTGCCGAATGCGAGCCTGCCCGCGGCGGCTCCGGCGCGCGCTTGCGGTACGTTATCGAGTATCCAGGCGAGCTTGGTGCCGGAGAAATAGGCATCCAGCACCAGCCCAGTTTTCTCGGTAACGCGCGCTTCGGCGCCGCGCGCCTTGAGCGCGTCGCACGCCCCCGCCGTGCGGCGGTCCTGCCACACGATGGCGTTGTAGAGCGGCTGCCCGGTGGTGCGGTCCCACACCACGGTGGTCTCGCGCTGGTTGGTGATGCCGATCGCCGCGATGTCGCCCGCCTGCAGACCCGCGCGGGCGATCGCCTCCGAGGCTACCGCGATCTGGGTCGCCCAGATCTCGTCGGGATCGTGTTCGACCCAGCCGGGCTGCGGAAAAATCTGGGTGAACTCTTTCTGTGCGACCGCCTGGATGGCGCCCGCGTGGTCGAACACGATGGCGCGCGAACTGGTGGTGCCTTGGTCGAGGGCGAGAACGAAGTTCATTGGCATCTGCGACTGGGGACGGTGGTGCGCGGCAGCTACCCCCGTTGATTATCCGCTGTTGCAATGGACAATTTTGGTTTATTCTTATGCCCCGACAGTGTTCCAGGGAGAGGGTATGGCTTTTTATGCCTTTTACGTCATAGCGATAATCATAGTGATCCTGCATTTCACCGGCTGGCTCAAGCGCAACAATCTGGAATGGCTGGTGCTGGTAATGGCAGTGGCCATCTTCCCCGCCGTAATCTTCCTCAAGTAACACAAGCTAGCGGCATCACCCAGCGCAGCGCGCAATCACCGCTGCTTTTCGTTCCGGCCGGACGCGGTGGCACATGCGCCGGCCGCGTTACTTCAGCAGCAGGCTGGCGCCGGTCAGGGCAAGCAGCGCCGCCATTACCTGGGAGAAGGTCTCCTGGCTGACGCGGTTGCC
>JAHFRO010000133.1:3749-6550 GCA_023266245.1 Betaproteobacteria bacterium
GCAGCAGCAGGCGGTTGTCGAGGTACTTGAACAGCAGCACCCCGGCCGCCACGCCGAGCAGGGTGGGCACGATCAGCAGCTTCATCTCGTGCCGCACCACCTCGCGCCAGTCGCGGATGCTGAGGAACACGAACAGAATAAGTGCGAGCAGGCCGAACACCGACACCGCGGTGTGCACCGGCATCAGGAACGCGAGCAATGGGATGCCCACCATCCCCGCCCCGAATCCCGACATGCCGCGCACGACGAACGCCGCGAGCACGATGAACGCCGCGAGCGCAGTCTGGAAAAGGCCGAAGTCGTCGAGCGTGGACATTATTTGAAGATCAGCGCGGTGCCGCTTGCGCCCAGCCTGCGGTATTCCATCACCATGAACGTCAGGTCTTCCGGACAGCGGAATGTTAACAGCGAATGGGAGCGGTGCGTTCTCATCGCATCCAAAGTGTGGTCCCCTGTCTGCAACTCCCCCGCGCCGGCTCGCGTCGGTCTTTTGACATGTCACGATCACCTTCATAGAATTTCAATGGTTTCTCCCCCTTCCGCACTCATGGTTCATTCCCCGCCGGGCAAGCCGCCTGCCGACATCCGGGCCATGCCGCTGCTCACCGATCGCGCCTACGAGCGCATCAAGCACGACATCATCAGCTGCGTGCTGGCGCCCGGCACCGAGATTTCGGAGGCGCAGCTGTGCGCGCACTACAAGCTCGGCAAGGCGCCGGTGCGCATGGCATTGAACCGCCTCGCGCACGACGGTCTGGTGCGCGCCATCCCGCGCCGCGGCTACCGGGTGACGCCGATCACGCTCAAGGACATCCACGACGTGTTCGAGCTGCGGCTCATGCTCGAGCCCGCCGCCGCGCGCATGGCGGCGGGCAAGGTCGATACGCAGAAACTGCGCGCGCTGGATGAAGTGTGCCGTGCCGGCTATCAGCCGGGCGACGCCAGGAGCACGTCGCGTTTTCTGGAGGCGAACAAGGCGTTTCACGTGGCGATCGCGCGGGCGACGGGCAACGCGCGGCTAGCCGAGGCAATCGAGCAACTGCTGGATGAAATGACGCGGCTGTTGCACCTCGGGCTGGGGCTGCGCAACCGCTCGCAGGAGATGCAGCACGGGCACCGCGCGCTGGTGAAGGCGCTCGCGCGCGGAGACGGCGACACCGCCGAGCGCATCTGCCGCGAGCAAATCGAGATAGCGCGTAACATGGTGCTCTCGGCCATCCTCACCTCCAGCTCCGTGATGAACCTCGCGCTCGGCGTGGACACCCGATTTCACCAGCGGAGCGAATGATGAGAGCGGTGGTCTTGCGGCAGCACGGCGGCCTCGATCAGCTTGAACACGTGAACGATTTCCCCGATCCCAGGGCGGACGACGGGCACGTGGTGATCCGGGTGAAAGCCTCCTCGCTCAACTACCACGATGTGTTCACCGTACGCGGCATGCCCGGCATCAAGGTGCCGCTGCCCATCATCATCGGTCTCGACTTGGCCGGGGAGATACTCGAGGTGGGGCCCGGCGTGGACCCGAAGTGGAAAAAGGGGGACCGAGTACTCGTTAATCCGCTCAACCGTCAGAAAGGACTGATGGGCGAAATGCTGAACGGAGGCCTGGCCGAAAAGTGCCTGGTCGCCGAGCACCAGCTGATTCGCGTGCCGGAAGGCGTGACTTTCGAGCAGGCCGCTTCGCTGCCCGTCGCTTACGGCACGGCGCACCGCATGCTGATCACGCACCAGACGGTCAAGGCCGGCGAGAAGGTGTTGATCCTCGGCGCGAGCGGCGGCGTGGGCACCGGCTGCGTGATACTGGCCAAGATGCTCGGAGCGGAAGTGATCGCCTGCGCCAGCAGCCCGGACAAAATTGAACGGCTGAAGGCGCTCGGCGCCGATCACGTCGTCAATTACAAGGAGGTGGACTTCTCGAAATGGGCGGTCGAGAAGTACGGAAAACCGCAGCGCCGCACCTATGAGGGCGGCGTGGATGTCGTCATCAACTTCACCGGCGGGGACACCTGGCTGCCCTCTCTCAGGTGCGTGAAGCGCGGCGGCAGGATCCTGGTGTGCGGAGCCACCGCCAGCTACGATCCCAAGGAAGACCTGCGCTACATCTGGAGCTTCGAGCTCAAGATCATCGGTTCGAACAGCTTTTACGACGATAACCTGATCGCGCTGATGGACCTCATCAAGCAAGGCAGGATGAAGCCGATGATAGACAAGACGCTGCCGCTCAGCGAGGCACGCGAGGGCGTGCGTCTGATCCAGGAGCGTGAGGTGTTCGGAAAAGTGGTCGTCACCCCCTGACAGGGAAGAGCGTGAGTCGTGAGTAGTGAGTCGTGAGTCGACAAGACCAATTTTTCGATTCACGAATCACGATTCACGAATCACAGATCTGAAGATGGCTGTTCCCCGCCCAGAACCACGCGGTTACCCCGGCAATCTCGGCCGCCTCTTCAGCCAGTTCGCGCGCGAAGAGCGCGCGGCGCTGATAGACCTCCACGATCCCGCCGCGCCGCGCAGCATCAGCTATCGCGCGCTCGACGCCGCGTGCGATGCGTGCGCCCGCGGACTCGTCCGAGCGGGACTCAAGCCCGGCGATCGCAGCGGGATCCTGTCTCTGAATCGCGCCGAATTCGTGATCGCCTTCCTCGGCGCGATGCGCGCGGGCGTCGTCCCCGTCCCCATCAACATCAAGCTCGCCGCGGAAACCGTCGCTTACATCCTGGCCGATGCCGGCGCGAAGCTCGTCTTCGCCGAGCCGGCACAAAAACGGCTCATTCCAGCCGGAACGCCGATAGTCGAATTCGGCG
>JAHFRO010000014.1 GCA_023266245.1 Betaproteobacteria bacterium
GTTCGTCGAGCAGCAGCACGTTGGCGCCGGCGCTCAACGTCTTGGCGAGATGCAGCCGCCCGCGCTCGCCGCCCGACAGGTTGCCCACCTTCTTCTGCTGATCGGTGCCCTTGAAGTTGAAGCGGCCGAGGTACGCGCGTGACGGCATCTCGAACTTGCCGACGTTGAGGATGTCCGCGCCGCCGGAGACGTACTCGAACACGGTCTTGTCGCCCTCCAGCGCGTCGCGCGACTGTTCCACCACGGCCATCTTCACCGTCGGTCCGATCACGATCTTGCCCCTGTTCGGCTTTTCCCGGCCTGCGATCATGCGGATGAGCGTCGTCTTGCCCGCGCCGTTGGGGCCGATGATGCCGACGATCGCGCCGGGCGGAACCGCGAAGCTGAAGTCGTCGATCAGCAGGCGGTCGCCGTAGCCTTTGCTCACTTGCTTGAACTCGATCACGCTGTCGCCGAGACGGTCGGCGACCGGGATGAAGATTTCCTGCGTCTCGTTGCGCTTCTGGTATTCGTACGAGGTCAGCTCTTCGAAGCGCGCGATGCGCGCCTTGGCCTTGGCCTGGCGTCCCTTGGGATTTTGGCGCACCCACTCGAGCTCTTTCTTGATGGTCTTCTGGCGCGCGGACTCGGTGGCTTCTTCCTGCTTGAGGCGCGCCTCCTTCTGCTCGAGCCACGAGCTGTAGTTGCCCTGCCACGGGATGCCGTAGCCGCGGTCGAGCTCGAGGATCCACTGCGCCGCGTTGTCGAGGAAGTAGCGATCGTGCGTCACCGCCACCACGGTGCCCGGGAATTTAGTCAGGAACTGCTCGAGCCATTCCACGCTCTCGGCATCGAGGTGGTTGGTGGGCTCGTCCAAGAGCAGCATGTCGGGCTTGGACAGCAGCAGCCGGCACAGCGCGACGCGGCGCATCTCGCCGCCCGACAGCGGGCCGATCTTCGCGTCCCACGGCGCCAGGCGCAGCGCGTCGGCCGCGATCTCGAGCTGGTGCTCCACGTCGCTGCCGCCTGCCGCCAGCATTGCTTCGTATTTGGCCTGCTCGGCCGCGAGCTTGTCGAAGTCGGCGTCCGACTCGGCGTAGGCGGCATAAATTTCGTCGAGCTTCTGCTTCGCTTCGAACACGTCGCCGAGACCCTCTGCCACCGCCTCGCGCACGGTCTTGTTGGCATCGAGCAGCGGCTCCTGCGGCAGGAAGCCGACGCGCATGTTGGGCATCGGTATGGCTTCGCCGTCGAAATTCTGGTCTTCGCCGGCCATGATCTTGAGCAGGCTCGACTTGCCCGCGCCGTTGAGTCCCAGCACGCCGATCTTGGCGCCGGGGAAAAAATTGAGCGAGATGTTCTTGAGGATGACGCGCCTGGGCGGCACGACCTTGCCGACCCGGCGCATGGTGTAAACGTATTGGGCCATGAGTCTATTCGACTGGAAAAGTGCGCAATCATAGCGGTACGCGCGCCGCCGCGTCGAACCGCGGCGCAGAAAACCCCTTGAAGCCGTCCGTGTATCGGGCATAATCTCAAGGCGATTGCGTTTGGGGCACGTGCCGCCGACAAACAGGGAGATTGCCATGACTTTCGAATCGACGATGAAGTTCAGCACCAACATGAGCCGCGAGGAAATCGACGCCAAGCTGCCGGAGCTCAAGGCTTTTGCCGAAGCCGGCCAACTCTCCGAGGTGACGCAGCTGCTGACCGGCACGGCCGGCTTGCCACTCGCCGACCTGGAAACGCGCATGACCCGCTGCCTGGAGTTGCTTGGCGGCAAGGACGAATATGCGTTGCTGATAGATCAGCTCGACATGCTGCTCATCAATGTGCGCAATCTCAAATAGTCGTCGTCCAGCTATGGCCCGGACGGGAGGAAGCCGGCGGTGAAGCGCCGTTTGGTTTTCAAGGCCGGCCACCAAGGGAAAAGTATCAATGTCCGGAAAAGCTGTTCTGCGCTGCGCGCTGTGCGCGCTCATCTTCGTAGCAGTGCCGGTCGCCGCGCGCGCTCGCGGTCACTACCGCCAAGCGCTCGCCGGTGCTGACCGAGCTGCCTACCATCGCCGAAGCGGCGCTGCCCGGCTTCGAGTCGGTCGCGATTTACGCGCTGCTCGCGCCCGCCGGAACAGCGAAAAGGACATCGTGGCCTACCTCAACCGCGAGACCAACGCGGTGCTGCAACTTCCCGACGTCAGGGAAAAGCTCTCCGGTCAGGGCATCGAGCCGCTCGGCAGCACGCCCGAGGCGGTCGAGACGATCACCCGCAATGAAGTCGCGAAATGGGCGCGCGTAATCAAGGCAGC
>JAHFRO010000134.1 GCA_023266245.1 Betaproteobacteria bacterium
CTCCAACACCAACAAGGAATGGATGAGCGCCGACCTCGGCGCGCTCGGCGCCGCCGGCGTGGTGAACGGCATCTATCCGACCGACGCGCCGGCGCAGGTCGAGTACCTGCTCGCCGACTCGGGCTCGGTGTACGTGTTCGTGGAGGACGACGAGCAGCTCGACAAGGTGCTGGAAGTGCGCGCGCGGCTGCCGCAGTTGCGCAAGATCATCGTTTTTGACATGGAAGGCCTGCACGAGCTGAACGAGCCGCAGGTACTGAGCTTGGAGAGGTTGCGCGTCCTGGGACGCGAATACGACGCGGCGCACCCAGGCGAATGGGAGCGGCGCATCGGCCTGCGCAAGCCCGAGGACCTCGCGATCCTGGTCTATACCTCCGGCACCACCGGCAAGCCGAAGGGGGCGATGATCTCGCACGCCAACATTGTGCTGACCTGCGAGGCCTACCAGGCTTCCTTCCCGCAGGACGAGAACGACGAGCGCATGGCGTTCCTACCTCTTTGCCACATCGCGGAGCGCGTCGGCGGCGAATACCACTCGCTCTATTCGGGCGCGGTGCTCAATTTTGTGGAGAACCCCGAGACGGTGCCGGAGAACGTGCGAGAGATCGCGCCGACCGTGTTCACCGCGGTGCCGCGCGTCTGGGAGAAGTTCTATTCGGGCGTCCTGATCGGGCTCAAGCAAGCCGGCGCGCTGCAGCAATGGACCTACAAGATTGCCATCGGGATCGGCTACCGGCGGGCGAAGCTGCGCGAGGAGGGCAAGCCGGTACCCGCATGGCTCGAGGCCGCCTTCTGGCTGGCGCGCGTGCTGGCGCTGAACAACGTGAGGAAGCTGATCGGCGTGCATCGCGCCAAGGTGCTGATCACGGGGGCGGCGCCGATCTCGCCCGAGCTGATCCGCTGGTACATGGCGCTCGGCCTGGAGATGTTCGAGGTCTGGGGCCAGACCGAATCTTGCGGCGCAGTGACTTCCAACATCGCCGGCAAGGTCAAGCCCGGCTCGATCGGGCCGCAGATGTCGCACGCCGAGGTCAGGGTCTCGCCCGAGGGCGAGCTGCTGGTGCGCGGCAAGACCGTGTTCATGGGCTACTTGAACCAGCCCGAGAAGACCGCCGAGACGCTCAAGGACGGCTGGCTGCACACCGGCGATGTGGGCAAGGTGGACAAGGAGGGCTTCTTCTACATCACCGACCGGATGAAGGACATCATCATCACCGCCGGCGGCAAGAACATCACCCCTTCCGAGATTGAGAACCAGCTCAAGTTCTCGCCCTTCATCACCGACGCGGTCGTGATCGGCGAGCGGCGTCCCTACCTCGTGGCGCTGGTCATGATCGACCACGAGAACGTCGAGCGCTACGCGCAGGACAGCGCGATCCCGTTCTCGAACTTCGCCAGCCTGTGCCGCCGGCCGGAGGTGCAGGAACTGATCCAGGGCGAGATCGAGCGCGTCAACCAGCAGTTCGCGCGCGTCGAGCAGGTGAAGAAGTTCCGCTTGATTGAGCAGAAGCTCACCGCCGAGGACGAGGAGCTGACGCCGACCATGAAGCTGAAGAGGAAGCTCGTCAACGAGAAGTACAAGGACCTGATCGAGTCCATGTACATGAAGGAAGCCGCCTAGCGTGATATGAGGCGCGGAGTAGGGTAAAGTATCGGTCGCCGAGACAACGAGGAGGAATCAGCTCATGAAACGCACCATCGCCATTGCATTGGCGGCCTTTGCGGGCGCGGCCTTCGCCCAGACCCAGGGCGTAACGAAAACCGAGATCGTGCTCGGCACCGCGCAGGACCTGTCGGGCCCGGTGGTGCCGTTCTCCAAGCCCGCGGTGAACGGGATGCGCATGCGCATCGAGGAGATCAACGAGAACGGCGGCATCCACGGCCGCAAGATCAGGCTGGTGGTCGAGGACCACGGCTACGACCCGAAGAAGGCGGTGCTCGCGGCGCAGAAACTGATCCAGAAGGACCGCATCTTCGCGGTGGTCGGGCCGATCGGGACGCCGACGGCCATGGCCGGAATGCCGATCTACCTCGAGAAGAACGTGCCGCACCTGTTCCCGCTTTCCGCCGCGCGCCAGATGTTCGATCCGCTGCACAAGCTGAAATACTCGGGGTTCGCGACGTACTTCGAAGCGACGCGCGTGAGCCTGAAGCGACTGATCAAGGAGAAGGACCTCAAGCGCGTCTGCACGCTCTATCAGGACGATGACTTCGGCCTCGAGGTGAAGGACGGGGGCGAGGCCGGGCTCAAGGACCTCGGCATGAAGTACACCGAGGTCACCACCTACAAGCGCGGCGCGACCGACTTCTCCTCGCAGGTGCAGAAGATGCAAGGCGCAGGGTGCGAGATGGTCGTCCTGGGCACCATCATCCGCGAGACGATCGGCACCATCGCCACCGCGCGCAAGCTCGGCTGGCACCCGGAGTTCCTCGCCACCGGCGCCGCCTACCTCGACCTCATCCACAAGCTCGGCGGCCCGGCGATGAACGGCCTGTACGCGACGGGGACCATGAATTACCCCTATGCCGATGACCCGTCGGCGAACGTGCGCGCCTGGTACCAGCGCTACAAGGAGAAGTTCAAGGAGGACCCGAACCTGTCCTCGGTGTACGGCTATCAGATCATCAGCTTTTTCGCCAACGCGGCCGACAAGGCCGGCCCGAACCTGACCGTGGACACGCTGGTGAAATCGCTCGACAGCATGACCATCCCGCGCGACATGTTCGGCGCCGACGAGCAGACCTACCGGCCCAACAAGCACCAAGGCTCGAGCCGGGCGAAGCTGTGCCAGATCCAGGACCGGAAGTGGGTCTGCCTCACCGACTTCATCACCGACTGATAATCGGGCTCAGATACCGATATCCAAACGGCGCCCGCGCGGCGCCGTTTTTCTTTGCCGCGACAATCGCTTAACTTGGCCGCCGCCGCATATGCAAGGCCGCCAACCGCTCAACGTATTGATTTCATTCCAACTCGAGGCGCGGCGTGTCTTGATATACGGCGAAATTGCTGGGATAAGAACCTTATTCAGGCATTTGTGCTGACTAATTTAAGTTGAACTAAACCGCTTCGCGGTGGTGGATCTGAGCCTTGCTGTCCGGCGAGGCGAATCGAACGGAAGTGATGTGCAGCGCGTGAAGGGCTGATCGCGCGTGCCGTGTCAGCGTTGGTGTTGCGGGGTTGTCCCGCGATATCCGACGAGGAGACGGCGATGGGCGCGTTGCGCAAACAGATGGACGGGGATCTGGTGGTTCGGGGCATGGCGGTACGCACGCGCGAGGCGTATCTGGGCGCGGTGGCGGGCTTGGCGAAGTATTACGGACGGCGGCCCGACCGGATCGGCGAGGCGGAGGTGCAGAAGTACCTCCTGCACCTGATCGAGGAGCGCAAGCTCGCCTGGTCGAGCTGCAACATCGTGGCGCAGGGGTTGAAGTTCTTCTACCGCGTGACGCTCAAGCGCTCGCAAGCCCAGTTCGGTATTCCCACGGCGCGTCAGCCCCAGAAGCTGCCGCAGATCCTTGCGCGCGAGGAAGTGGCCTCGCTGCTGGAGAAGACGGTGAACCTCAAGCACCGCGCGATTCTGATGACCGCCTACGGCGCAGGACTGAGGCTGAACGAGATCTGTCACCTGAAGGTGACCGACATCGATTCGGACCGCATGACGATCCGCGTCGAGCAGGGCAAAGGAGCGAAGGACCGCTACACGCTGCTCTCGCCGCGGCTGCTCACGGAGCTGCGCCGTTACTGGGTCGCGTACCGGCCCAAGGTCTGGCTTTTCACAACACGCGACGGCGAGCATCCGATCAGCGATGCGACGGTGCAGAAGGTGTTCTACGCGGCGAAGGGGCGGGCCGGAATCGTCAAGGACTGCGGCATCCACGGACTGCGGCATGCGTTTGCCACGCACCTGCTGGAGGCCGGCGTGGACATCCACACCATCCAGCGCCTGATGGGCCACGGCCACATCAGCTCGACGCTGCGCTACTTCCATCTGGCGCGCCGGCACCTGGCGGGAACACCTTCGCCGCTGGAACTGCTCGAAGGAGCCTCGGTCCGGCCACGGTAGCGCGCCGTGGCTGCGCGCAAGAGGCGCGCGCGCAGCGGCAAACCGGAACTGGCCGACATCGTTCGGGCGCACGGCGCGGCATTTCGCGCCGCGCACCGGCTGTGCGGCGTTCAGCACCGGGCGCTACGCGCAATCGAGCGCTGCCGCACCGCGGCGCTCGGGGGCGAGTTGCGTCAGTGCGACGCGTGCGGTGAGCGCCGCTATGTCTACCACTCCTGCCGCAACCGCCACTGCCCCAAGTGCCAGACGCTCGCGAAGGAGCGCTGGCTCGTAGCGCGCCGCGCCGAGCTCCTCCCGGTGCCGTACTACCACCTCGTGTTCACGCTGCCCCATGAGCTCAACGCGCTCGCCCAAGGCAACCCGCGCACGCTCTACACCATGCTTTTT
Source organism: Betaproteobacteria bacterium (assembly GCA_023266245.1). Lineage (GTDB taxonomy): Bacteria > Pseudomonadota > Gammaproteobacteria > Burkholderiales > SG8-41 > SG8-41. The sequence continues at coordinate 4,455 of JAHFRO010000134.1, forward strand.
GCCGCAGCCTCCGAGACGCTCGTCGAGTTCGGGCGCAATCCTCGCTGGCTCGGCGGCGAGATCGCCGCCACCCTGGTCCTGCACACTTGGGGCCAGACGCTCACCCAGCACCTGCACGTGCACGCTCTGGTCGCCGCCGGCGCGCTCTCGGCCGACGGCGCCTGGATCCGCCCGCGACGCGGGTTCCTGTTCCCGGTGAAGGCCTTGTCGATCGTATTTCGCGCGAAGTTCCTCGACGCGCTGGGCGCCGCTCTCGAGCGCGGCGGCCTGACGCTTGCGGGCAACACCGCTACGCTGCGGGAGCCACGCGCGCAGCGCACACTACTGGCCGATCTGCGCGGCAAGTCCTGGGTCGTGTACGCCAAGCGTCCCTTCACCGGTCCCGAGCAGGTGCTCCAGTACCTTGGGCGCTACACCCACCGCGTGGCGATCTCCAACGAGCGGTTCGTGTCCTTGGATGCCGACGCGGTGCGCTTTCGCTACAAGGACTACGCGCACCACGGGCAGCGCAAAACCATGAGCCTCGACCCTCAGGAGTTCTTGCGTCGCTTTGCCCTGCACGTGCTGCCGCGCGGCTTCAACCGCATCCGCCACTACGGGTTCATCGCCAACCGCAACAAGCACGCGCTTCTCGCCCGAGCGCGCACCGCGCTCAACATGCCCACTCCAGCGCCAACGCTCGCAGCGCCCGAATCCGTCGCCGCCTTCTGGCAGCGCGTCGCCGCCATCGACATCTCCCGGTGCCCGCACTGCAACCTCGGCACGTTTCGGCTCCTGGCCCTGATCGCGCCGCAATCACATCCGCCGTCGTGACCGCAATCGCCTTTACCTTCTTCACCACCGAACCGCCGGCCTGCGCTCGATGGCCGCGCTCGTCTCATGCGCCCGCGTTGACCCGCCCGGACCCCTCTGCCATAGTGCGTGCATCGCCATTCGCGCAGCGGAACGCAACGCGCCACGCCCATGCACGCCACTCCGTGCACTTCACCGCCCTCGCTGCTGCATTCAATTCCCAAGCACAGCCGCTCGCGCGTTGAATCCAGCGGTTCAGTCCAACTGACCGTATCCGTCATGCGCTCGCACGACGGATACGATCCTGTTCGTTAGAGCGCATACCACGCATGCGGGATATTGAAGGCATCGAGACCGTCGTCGAGCGGCTTAAGCCACATTGGAAGGCTATCGAAGCCCACTTTGAGCACGAGAACAATCGCTTTAAGGCCTTACTCGCGCAGGACCACGATCTACTTGGCCGCGTCTTGAAGTGCCACCTCGTCATTGAGCACTACCTTGACCGCTTTCTTACCGCGCACTACGAAATCCGCGACCTCGCGGACGCGAAGTTGTCCTTCTATCAGAAAGCGAAGCTTCTACCAGACAGTGCGTCAGCGGCGGCTTTCGTGAAGCCGGGCATCGTCCGTCTGAACACAATCCGCAACCAGTTCGGGCATACGCTACGCCCGGTTCTTCGCAACAATGATCTGGGCACCATTAATGACGCCCTGTCCGTCGCGCGGCGAGGCGTGAAGTTCAAGGAGCCAATCGAAGCGATTGAGGCGTTTACAACGGTTGCATGTACTTTTCTTATCGTGCCTCCTCCGAAACTGCAGGAAATATTCATGAAGGCGTTCTCAGAGGTAAAGGTGAATGCGCCCTAACAGCGCGTTGTTGCCCGACGCGTTACGCTCGCAGCTACGCCGCGCGCACCGCGCGGCAAAACGCGAACGTTGGGCCGCGCAGGATGTCAACCCGTGATTGATGTTTTCACGCTTGAGGAACGCCCGCAGTCCGTCGGAGAGGAGATCGCGAACAGCGTCAGCCACGGTATTGCGTTGCTGGCGGCGCTGGTTGCGGCGCCGGTTCTCGTCGTTACCACGCTCGGGCGTGGCGATGCCACCGGAGTCGTTGGCGCGAGCGTCTTCGCGTCCACGATGCTGCTGCTGTACCTCACCTCCACGCTCTACCACGCGTTGGCAAGGAACAGGGCCAAGCCGGTATTCCAGGTTCTGGACCACGGAGCGATCT
>JAHFRO010000045.1 GCA_023266245.1 Betaproteobacteria bacterium
TTCTCCTTTCTCAAAAAATCAAACTGGTCTGGCGTAACCCGAATAGACGTAGCTGAAGGGTTTGGGCCCCTTCGCGTAGCTTTGCTCGAGTTCGCGGATTACAAATCCTCCATCGCGGATCAGCCGGTCTATTATTCGACCGGAAAAACGGCGCGAGGTGCCCGCCTTCGCGCCATACGTTCATACACAATCCGGCAGGTACTCTGTCAAATTGACGCCATTAATGGATGTCATTGAGGAGCGCATTGATGTGCGCAACCAAGTTGACGGAATTGAACTTCAATCCGTGGTACCGGACGCGCAAGTTTCCGCTCTTGTCGATGAGATGCGTGACGACGCCGTGCATCTGGACGCCATCGCTGGTAAGCGTGAACTTGAGGCCGTATTGCTCCGCGAGCTCCCGCGTCGCGGCGGGCTTCTCTTTCCCGCTGGTCAAGAACACCCAGTTGGCGGTGTCGAGCCCGTGAAGCCGGGGATACGCTGTCATGACGCTCGGGGTATCCCCGACGGGATCGGTTGTCACCGCGACAAACTGCACCCGGTTGCGCATCGGGGTCGCGTTTACGTCGCGCTGCACGCCCGCGAGTTTTTGGCTTTGCAACGGGCAGACGTCCTTGCAGCCCGCGTAAATGAAATAAAGGAGGACGACCTTGCCCCGGTAGTCCGAGAGCTTAACCGGGCGGTCGTCGGCATCCTTCAGCGCAAAAGGCGCTGCGGGGTAGTGCACGATTTGCGCATACGCTTCCCGTTCATTCAGAGCGGCCTCGAACTCCTTGAGGGAATGTGCCGCCGCCAAGCCGGGCCCGAAACCCGCGACACCGATCGCGAGCGCAGTCACGAGGAGTCGAGGCGCACCGGCCTCGCTGCAACGGCCGCCGTCACGCTTTGGCATCGTCTTCAAAGGCACGCCTTTGCGGGGCGGCGGCGCGCGGCGCGAGAAGAACCATTCGTCGTAGCCGCTCATGCAGATTCCGCAGGGTGCAATGTCAAATCGACGGCGCTGTCACCCGATGCGTCCAAGCCCCGGGAACATCTCCAGCAGCCAATAGCTGAACGAGGTGAGCTTCCCGGTGATCATTGCCGCTCCCATCAGCAACATCACGATTCCCGCGACGATCTGGGTCGCTGTCCCGAGCTTGCGCAGCGAGTTGTAGCGCTGGGTCAGTCCACGCAGGAACAGCGCCGAGAGCAGGAACGGCACGCCGAGACCGAGCGAGTAGATGGCGAGGAGGATGACCCCGGCCGAGACCGAGGTGCTCATGGCGCTGATAGTCAGTATGGCGCCCAGCACCGGTCCGATGCACGGCGTCCACCCAAAACCGAAAGCGGTTCCCAGGACAAACGCCGCCGCAGGCCTGCCGCCGCGCATCGTCACCTCGAATCGCTTCTCGCGATACAGCCACCCGACGCTCCGCATCCCGCCGAGCAGGAACAGCCCGAACGCGATCACGATGATGCCGCCGACGATGTTCATTTCGTAGCGGTAAGCAAGCAGCATGCGCCCCAGCGCCGAAGCGCTCGCGCCGAGGGCCACAAACACCGCCGAAAAACCGAGCACGAAAAGCCCGCTCAGCATCAGGATCTGGAGCTTCGCATGCTGCCTGCCGGCGATCGATTCGCCGGCGACATAGGACAGGTAGCCGGGCACCAGCGGCAACACGCAGGGCGAAAGGAAAGAGATGATGCCCGCGGCGAAGGCGGTCACGGCGCCGATGCTGGAGATTTCACTCATCATGATCCCGGCGGCGGACCCAGATATTGACGGATCGTTGCAACCACTTCAGGGCTGTCCCATTCGGCCGGTCCGGTGACGCGCCCGATCTCGCGTCCGGCGTCGTCGATCAGCAGCGTGGTTGGAAGGCCCACCACTCCGAGCTCTGGGGCCGCCTGTCCGGAAGCGTCGATATACACCGTGAGCGCGCGAACATCGGTTTCTTCGTAGAAGCTTTGAACGGCGAAGGCTCCGCCCAAGTCGATCGATAGCGCGATGACTTGAAACGCCGCGCCGCCGAGCTGCTGCTGCAGCCGGTCGAGCGCCGGCATTTCCTTGCGGCACGGCGGGCACCAGGTGGCCCACAGGTTGAGCAGCACGACTTTTCCGCGGAAGTCCGCCAGCGTGAGCTTGCGCCCCGCGCCGTCTTTGAACGCGATGTTCGGAAGCGCGCGCGGCGCTGGATGCGGCCGGAAAGAAAACACCCTGGAGGGCTGGAGCGTCGCGGCCGGGCGGTCGCCGGTTGTCGGAGAAAGCGAAAGGTACACGCCGACCCCGGACACCAGCAGCACGACGCCGCCCAGCAGCGCGATTGCTGCCCGCACCGGGACCGATGCGCGCCGCGCGGGTGCGGAGGATTCATTGACCGCCATCTTTTTGCCTCTGCAGGCTGCGGATCAGCGGCAGCAGCTTCTCGTCGAGGATGCGCGGCGTGATCGGGCCGATCTGCTTGTAGGCGATGCGCCCATCGCGATCGATGACGAACGTCTCGGGAACGCCGTACACGCCCCAGTCGATACCGACCCTGCCGTCGAGGTCCGCCCCGGTGCGCGTGTAGGGGTCACCCAGCTCGTCCAGCCACCGCGCCGCATCCTCCGGCCGGTCCTTGTAGTTGAGCCCATGGACCGGAACTTCCCTGGCGAGCCGTTGAATCAGCGGATGTTCCTGACGGCACGGGACGCACCACGACGCGAAGACGTTGACCACCGAAACCTCGCCCTTCAAGTCTTTATCGGAAAGCCCCAGCGTCCGGCCGAGCACCGGCGGCAGCGCGAATTGCGGAACCGCTCGTCCGACCAGCGGCGAGGGAACCTCGCGTGGATTGCGCGTCAAGCCGATCGCGAGCAGGACGACAAGCGCGATGAACACCAGCAACGGGATCGCGATTGCAAAACGCCGTCGTTCCGGCGCCTGAATTCCTGATGCGCTCTGAGATTCCGGCATGATCATGGTTGTTCCAGATTCTTGAGGGCTTCGGCCCGCCACTGCATGACTTGGTCGGACCAATGGCTCTTGATGTATGCGAGCACGGCCCGGATCTCGTCATCGGAGAGGATCGACTGGAACGCAGGCATATCGCTCTGGTAGCCCGCTGGCGCGTAGGGCGGCACGACGCCGTACTTGGTGATGCCGAACAGCACGCGGTCGGGATGATGCCAGGTGTGCCCCGTGTCGTCGTGCGGCGGCGCTGGCATGCGGCCGCTCGGCAGCCGTCTTTGCCATTTCGCCTGCCCTTCCAACCGCGCGCCGTGGCAAGAGGCGCAATTCTTTTCGTATATCGCGCGGCCGAGCGCGATCTGATCCCTGCTGCCCGAATCGCCGGGCGCGACGCGCAGGGTTTGAATGTAATACGCGAGGCTCACGATCAACACGCCGCCAACCAGTATTCCGGCGCCGATCCAACGCGCCAGCCGCTTTCGAAAAGGCAGTGCGGAAGCCATGACAAGATCTCAAGGAACGTTGCGGTTTGAACCGTGAAGCTCATTACTCGCTCGCGCCCGTCATTTCGCCTGACCGTTCTGCGCGATCTGGGTCCAGCTCTTGCCCATGTTCTTGCTGAGGAACACGCTGCGTTCGAACGTCGCGATCGCGTACTCGGCCCTGTCCGCCGGGTTTTGCGCGATATAGCCCACCGCATCCCGCGTCAACGGCGGCAGCGGGATCTCGGTGCGGCTGCGGGATTTCAGCGAATGGCGGTGGAGCTTGGCCGCGCCGTCATACAGGCTGTAAACGAGGTGCTCGCCGTCGAGCTCGAAGAACGCGGCGAGCGCCTGCCCTGCGGCCAGACGTTCGAAACGCTCCCCGCTGTTGGTCGAAAGAAACAGTCCTTCTTTCGCCGCCACCGCGACGATCTGCGGTTTGGAAGGATGCACCGCGATAGCGTGGACCGTGCTGTCGAGCCCTTGTGCCTGGGCGCGGGTCCAGGTAAAGCCGTCGTTCAGCGTGTAGTAGATCCCGGGGTGGTCCATACGCGAATTCCGCCCGTGGCTGTAGACGTAAATGGCATTCGTTTCATAGCTTGCGCCGAGCACGTGAAAATCGGCCTCGCCCTCGAGCCCGCGCTTTTCCCAGGTGCGGCCGCCGTCGCCGCTCACGATCAGACCGAACGGGTTCTTGAGTCCCGACCCCGGCGCCGGATGACCGCTGCTGTAGAAACGTCCTTTCGTCGCCGTGAACCCCATGTAGTCGTGCCGCGGCCCGGGGTCTTTCGACCAGCGGCCAGCGTTATAAATCGCAATCCCATCGTGGACCGCCACGATAAGGCGCTTGCCGTCGGCGCTGTAGGCGAGTCCGTGCACGTCGGGGAGCGTCACACTCTGTGCCGCAGCGATGCTGCTATACATGATCAGAGCAAGCGCGGCCACCGCGGCTCGCAAGGCGGGATGCAGTGCATAGCTAACGGGTTTCATATGTCTCCTTCATGAGATCAGCATGCCGTTTTAATCAGTTTGGCGATTTCGCCGGGCGCCGAAAAAACGATTGCCGCCCGGTCGCTGCTCATGCCCACGCCGACCAAAACGGGGCGGCCCGGATGGGGACCGAACTCGGTGGAATCGGTCTTCAAGCGCAGGTTGAATTCCCAGATCTTGTGGATCTTCCCCGCCTCGGTGGTCACGAAATAAGTGTCGCCGCAATAGCGGATGGCCTTGATCACGTCATCGGCCTGAGCCGACTTCAGGCGCGGCATGCGCGGGCCCCGCGGCGCTTCGCTGCCGTCAGACACCGCCTTCAGGTACGCGATCAGGTCGCGGCGCGCGTTCTGGTCGGGAATGCCTGCAAAAGCCATGTCATTGCCCGGGATCATTTTGCCGGGGCTCGCCAACCAGTCATCGAGGGTGCGCTCGTTCCAGACGACTTCCGACTTGAGCAGCGCGTCCGAATAACGCAGGAACCCTTTGACAGCGCCGGCCTTGCGGCCGAACAACTGTGCCAGGCTGGGGCCGGTCATGTGGCGATCCGGTTCTGCCGAGTGGCAGGCAATGCAGGCCTGGAAGACCTTGGCGCCGCGTTTTGCGTCACCCGCGGTCTCGGCCGCGTTGGAGGGAATCGCCGCCGCGAGCACTCCTGCAACGATTACGAGCGTTGCCAGACGCCTTGGGGCGCGCTGCAAAACGGCTGCCGTGTACATTTTCCTGCGCTTTGCATCATTACGTGAGATGCGCTGTGACTCAGCTTTCATACATTTCTCCTCGTACGTTTTCATCGTATGTCTTCCCCGATCAATACGCGAGCGTCCGTTACGTACTTGTGCGGCGGAATCACCAGGTTGGCCGGCGCCGGCACGTTGCGATAGACCCTGCCTGCGGCCGTCGTGGCCGCGATCAGGAGTTTCCTGCGGCGCTGATTGCTTGGCGGGTGTCCTGCGTCCATTTTCAGGGTCGTGCGGCCTTACGGGTCATTTCCGCTTGTGCGCTGTGTATATTGTCGGGCCAGGTGCTCTTGATGTATGCGAGCACGGCCCAGATGTCTTCATCCGGAAGCTGTCCGCCGAAGGCGGGCATATCGCTCTGGTAACTCGGGGGTGCGTACTTGCCGGGAACCAGTCCGTACTTCGTGATACCGAACAAGACGGAGTCCGGATGGTGCCACGTGTGTCCCGAAGCATCGTGCGGTGGCGAAGGCATGCGGCCGCTAGGCAGCCGTTCTTGCCAGTTGGGCTGGCCCTCGAGCCGGGCGCCGTGGCAAGCCGCGCAGTATTGCGCATACACAGTTTTGCCGCGCGCGACCTGCTGGGAATTGGCGGGGTCGGCCAAAGTTTTTCCCTCCTGGTGCAGCGCGACGATGATCGCTCCTATGAGAAACGCGAATGCCGCCGCCAGCAGCCCTAGGCCGATCTTGTTGCGCATGCCAGCGGGGAGTGCTGTGTCAGCGGTTGGCGTCTCGCCGGGTTCTCCAGACATTACCGGGTCACCATGTCATATCGGTCGTGTGGAAGCAGCCGGTGTCTACCGACGTTTTGCCGTGGCATCGAGCAGCGGCACGACCTCGCTCATCGGCTGGGCGCCCACATACTTCTCGCCGTTCGGCAGGAACCACGTTGGCGTGGAGGTCGCGCCGAGCCTGCGTCCAAGCGTGACCAGCTCATCGATCGGATTGTCGCAATCGGTCGGCGCCGTCGGCTCCACGCGTTTCAGCATCAGGTCGTTCCATGCTTTCACGCGGTCCTTCGAGCACCAGACGGATTTCGTCTGGCGCACGGATTCCGGCTTGATGACCGGCCACATGAAAATGTGGACCGTGATGTCGTCGACCGCGGCCAGGTCCTTCTCGAATTTCTGGCAGAAGGGGCAGTTCGGGTCCGAGAAAATCGCGATCTGCCGGCGCCCGTCGCCGCGCCGCGTGGTGACCGCCCACGGAAACGGAAGCTGGTTCCAGTCGATGGCCGACAGCCTGCGCAGCCGCTCCTCAGTAAGATTGCGGTCCGTTCGCATGTCGATCAGAGTGCCGACGATCATGACCTGTCCAAGGGCGTCGCTGTAATAGATCGCCGTGTCGTCTCCCCGCCGCACCGCAATCTCATAGAGCCCGGCGTAGGGCAGTTTCTGGATGCTGAGTATCTGTGCATTCGGAATGCGTGACCTGAGAGCCTGCCGGATCGCCTGCTCGTCGGCGAACCCCGGCAAGGAAACGACCAGTGTCGCCGCGGCAGCGATGGCGCAAAGCCGTCTCGACCGTTTCATTTCGTTGCTCCTACGCATGGCGTCTCCCGTCGAGCGCATACGTGAGCGAATACGCTAGCGGGGGAACGAGGATCCACTGGAGCAGGGGAGCGATGCCGGTGCCGAGCGGCGGGACGTGAAGCATCGCGTCGGCGTACTGCCAGCTCATGGTGACCTGCGTGTTCACCCATTCGCTGAACACGGTGTACGCCACGCCGAGGAATGTCGCCGCAACGAGAACACGGCCATGCCCGGCGCCCGGCCACCCGCGCCTGCCGAAGACGATGACGGCGAGAAGCAGTGCGGCGGTGCCGATCATCACGTCGCCCGCCGTGCAATGCAGGATCGCGAACAGTTGGGCCTGCCGCGTGCCCTCCTGCCAGAGCGTATAAGAGGACAGCTGGAGGGTTTCCCAGGCCAGGTTGCCCGCCGCCAGTAACGGTGCGAATCGCAGGACGACGAAACGCCAAGCCGGCCGCGAGCGGTACCATGGTACTTCGCCGCTCATTACGGCGCGCCGGGGTTCCCCTGCCGGTATCTGTTCCTTAGGCGGCATCGCGCGTCTGCCTTTCAGGCAATGGTGTTGCGTCCTTGGGCGCAACGGCCTCGCTCTCCGGCGCCCGGACGGCGGTGTCGGGCGCCGGGACGCCTTCCTCGGGCCGCTGAACGGCATTCTGCTCGCCCGCCGCCATGCTTCGCGTCATGAGCAGATGCCCGCCGCCGCAGACTGCGAGCATGAGCGCTGCCGAAAGCCACGCCGAGCCGGGATAGAAAAGCGCCAGCGTGACGGCAGGCGCCGCGCACGCCCCAACGCACAGCCAAGTGGACAGAGAATTACCGGAGCCACACTGCTTGTCGTCTTTCATATCGTCCTCCTTAGCAGCTCCGCCGGATGAAAGTGCTGATCTCGGCGGGATCGCTGAACACCACCTGCGCCCGGTCGCCCATCGAAGCCGCGCCCACCATCACGGGCTTGCCGCGCGCGGGGCCGCGTGCGGACGAATCGGTCTTGAAGCGCAGATTGAATTCCCAGTAGGGGATCACCTCACCGGACGCAGTGGTGACCCAGTATGTGTCGCGGCAGTGGCGAATCGCCGCCACGCTCGCTGCAGGGCCAGCTTTTCGGAGATCGGGAAACGCGGCCAGCGCCGAGCGCTGGCTTGCCGGCTTCGGCGAACGCGCGCTGCCTTCAGAAATCACCTTGAGATAGGCGATCACGTCGCTTCTCGCCCCGGCGTCCGCGATGCCGGGAATTTTCATGAAGTTGCCGGGTGCGAACGCGGCCGGGTCGCGCAACCATGCGTCGAGCGTCGTCTCGTTCCACACTGCTCCGGAACGCTTGAGCGCCTCGGAATAGCGCGAAAATTTCTGGGCGGTGCCGGCCTGGCGCTGCCACACGCCGGCGAGGCTCGGCCCGGTCATGTGCTCGCCCGGCGCGATCGAGTGGCATGCGAGGCACGCCTTGAAGTGCCGGCCGCCGCGGTTTGGATCGCCTTCGGCGGCCTGCGCCGTGACGATCCCCGACACTAATGCGGCGGCCAGTCCGACCGCCGCTAATCGCCGCGAGACGCGCACGTCAATCTTTCGGACCGCGGAACTCAGCCTGTTCATTTATCACCTCATTGACGATGCGGTTGTGAGCTCGAATTGGACCGACGTTCACAGTCCTTCGCCCTCGCGGGCGATCTGTTTCCAGTTCTGGCCAGCGTCCGTGGAAACAAACGCGTGCCGCTGGCGGGTCGCGATCGCGAGCTCGTCCGGCTTCGCCGGGTTCTGCGCGATGTAGAGCACGAAATCCCGTTCCAGGCGTGGCAAACCAAGCGTCTTATCGTTCTGACCGTCGAGCGCGATGCGCCGCAGCGCGTCGGCATCTTCGCGCACGAAGTACAGATGCTTGCCGTCGAAATCGAAAAGAACCGCGGTCACCGGCGAGTTCCGGCCGAGGCGTTTGAAGCTCGCGCCGAAGTCGCGCGACAGGTACAGCCCCCCCAACGTTCCCACGGCAACGGTACCGGTCTCGGCCGGATGCACGGCGATGCTGATCACCTGCGCGGCGAGCCCTACCGACTCGCTACGCTTCCAGGACTTTCCCTCGTCTGCCGTGAAATAGATTCCCGGTTGCGGCATCCGCGAATTCGGCTGGGCATTGACCACGTAGACGACGCTCGTGTGGTAACCGACCGCCAGCTGGTGAAAGTCGGCTTCTCCGAGGAGACCGAGCGAGCTCCAGGTCTTGCCGCCGTCCGTGCTCTTCATCAAGCCGAAGGGATTGCGCAGTGCAGATCCCGGCGCCGGGTGCCCGCTCGTGTAGATCGCGTTCTTCGCGGCGGAAAATCCCATGAAATCGTGCGTCGGTCCGGGCGCTTTGCTCCAGCGGCCGTCGCGATAGATCGCGAGCCCGATATGCGCGGGCACGAGCAGTGCTTTTCCGTCGGGCGCGAACGCCAGCCCGTGCACGTGGTGAAGTATCGGCTCGGCGCTGGCCGGTGGGCCGGCAATGCCGAGCGCCGTCACCGTTCCGATCATAGCCAACAGACTGCGGAGAAAACTGGGGCGCATATGAGCCTCCCTCATTGTTTGAGCAACAGTTTCACGTCGTGGACCATCGCCGCGACCGAGCGGTCGTTGGCGCTGACGTACAGCCGCGCCCGCCCCTCTGTGTCGAAGACGAAGATTCCGGTGGAATGGTCCACCATGTAGGCGCCGCCACTTTGCCCATGGTCGGAATGAGCGCTCGCGTTCGCGCGGTCAGCCTGGTAATAGACCTTGAACTCTTTCGCCACCCGCGCAACCTCTTCAGACGAACCGCGCAAACCGAGAAAAGACGGGTGGAAAGCAGGAACGTAGCTCGCGAGCCTTTCCGGCGTATCGCGCTCCGGATCCACGGTAATGAACAGTCCCTGCACTCGACTTCCGTCGGGACCCAGCTGCTTGACCACCTGTGCCATCTCCGCGAGCGCAGTGGGACAGGCGTCGGGGCAGTTCGTATAGCCAAAAAACACGAGCGCGACCTTGCCCTTGAAATCGGCGAGCGTCCGGCGGCGCCCGGTAGGGTCGGTCAGGTCGAAGCCGCGACCCCATTGCGCGCCGGTGATGTCGGTCCCCTTGAATCGTGGTTCCGACTCGCCGACAACGCCGCAAGCGGCGATTACGCCGGAAAGGACGAGCGCCAAGACTGTCGCGGTGCGCATGCTGGGCGATACCACCGGCTCAACGCGCCGGCCCGCGCGGGCGCCACTGCTCGTTCGGTTGCGCGCCGCCCGCGAGCAGAAAGCGCCTCCGCGATGCGGAAGGTGCGGCCGGGTACTGGAAAGCATCCATGCTCAAACTTCTCGAAAAAAGACGCGGGGCGGAAAACACGCCACGACGATCTGTTCCATCTTGATTGATCCGTTCCGCAGCGCGCGGGCGCGGTTTAGCCGGTTCGGGCAACGAGCGGCACGCCGCAGGCGACGGGGCAGCGAATGGGCGTACGGAAACGCGGTCGCAACCCGTACGCGCGGCCCGGGCCCGGGCTAAGTCAGCAGTCGCTGGAAGAGGTAGATGAGAGGCGCGCCGCTGCGCGCAGGCGATGTCGCACCGAGCCGCGTCGGCGGGGAAACAGGCGCTTTGCCGCTGACGCGAGACGCCCCTTCATGGGCGAATGCGCTCGGAGGGGGAGCCCCTGCAGGATCTGCCTTCGGTGTGTAGGTTTGGATGCAATGCAGTCTGCAGGCGTCTTCGATCGCGTTCTGCTGCGGCTTGACGCACCCTTGGCCCGAAAGTCCGTCGGCGCAGGCTTCCGCCGCGGTCGTGCGGGCCGCCTCTGGCGCGTTCACCGGACGTTCAGCCAGACCGACACCCACCTGCAACATGGCCGCGGCCGCCACCAGCAAGGCAGCCCACAGTCGCAGCGATCTCATCAGGTGCTGAAGCATGGTCAGGTAACGGCTCCGCTCGTCGGACACGGCCATACCACGATAGTTCATTTTACATGGCGCCTCCTTCGCGTGCCGAGTCGCGTCGGACCGCTGCGCGGCCAGCCGCCGAGAAGAAGTTGCGGCGGCGCTTTTCCTGGCGTCTTTTCTCGCATAATATGTGCTTGAAATTGCGGTAGAATGCGTCCGCGCGCGGCATGCGGGGCGGAGCACCCGCAAGCACGCAGGGAGGTCGCCGATTTCGAAAGCGTCAGACAAGATCGAAACGTCGGTCCTCGGCACAGCCGAGCCGGCGCCGCAATCGCCGCGGCGGCAGCGGCTTTCGAGCCAGGATCGTTTCATCGACTGGTTCCAGTCGGTCGCGCCCTATATTCACGCCTTCCGCGGCAAGACCTTCGTCATCGCCTTCGGCGGCGAAGTCGTGGCCGACGGCCGCTTTTTCGATCTCACCCATGATCTGAATCTGCTCGCCGCGCTCGGGGTGCGGCTCGTTCTCGTGCACGGCGCGCGTCCGCAAATCGAGGCGAAACTCAAGGAGCGCCGCCGTCGCAGCCGCTTCCACCAGGGCCTGCGCGTGACCGACGACATGGCGTTGCTGTGCGCGAAAGAGGCGAGCGGCCGGCTGCGGGTCGAAATCGAGGCGCTGCTGTCGATGGGGCTGCCCAACTCGCCGATGGCGGGCGCCGACATCCGGGTCGCGAGCGGCAACTTCATCACCGCCAAGCCGATCGGGGTGGTGGAAGGCGTCGACTTCATGCACACCGGCGAAGTGCGCAAGGTGGACGCGCAGGCGATCCAGAAGCGGCTCGACGACAACGAGCTGGCTCTGCTCTCGCCGCTCGGCTACTCACCCACCGGCGAAGTGTTCAACCTCGCGCTCGAGGACGTCGCCGCCTCGACCGCGATCGCGCTCAAGGCCGAAAAGCTCATCTTCCTCATGGACACGGTCGGGGTGACCGGCCGGCGCGGCGAGCTGCTGCGCGAGCTGACCGTCAAGGAGGCCGATGCACTGCTCGCGCGCGCCGAGCAGCCCGACACCGACGTGCGGTTGTATTTGCCGTGGGCGGTGCGCGCGTGCCGGGAGAGCGTGCGGCGCGCCCACCTCATCTCGGGACACATCGACGACGGCCTGCTGCTCGAGCTCTTCACGCACAAGGGCGTGGGCACGATGCTCACGCCCGATCCGATCGAGACCCTGCGCCAGGCGCGGCTGGACGACATCGGCGGCATCCTGCAATTGATCGAGCCGCTCGAAGCCGACGGCACGCTGGTGAAGCGCAACCGCGATCTGCTCGAGCGCGAGATCGGCCGCTTCATCGTGCTGGAACACGACCGCATCCTCGTCGCCTGCGCCGCGCTCTACCCGTTTGCCGACGAAGCCGCAGGCGAGCTCGCCTGCCTCACGGTCCATCCGGACTTCCGCAACCAGGGAGCGGGCGAGCGCCTGCTGACGGAGATCGAGGCACGCGCGCGCCGGGCGAAGCTCAAGCGCCTGTTCGTGCTCACCACGCGCGCCGAGCACTGGTTCGTCGAACGCGGCTTCGTCGAAGAGGGGCCCAACGCGCTGCCGCGGAAGAAGCGCACCCTCTACAACTATCAGCGGCGCTCGGTGGTGCTGGTGAAGCGCCCGTGAAGCGAGTGCGATGAAAACCGTACCGATCTCGCTGTCGCTGCGCACCCGCTTGCTGCTGGCAAGCGCGCTGGTGCAGACGGTGATGCTCGCGCTCCTGATCGGCAACGCGATCCAGGTGATGGATGAACAGCTCGCCGAGCGCGCGCGGGTGCACCTGGACGAGCAGAAGCAACTCCTGTCGGCGGCGCTCGCCGGACCGCTGCAGCGGCGCGACTACGCGAGCGCTTCAATAGTGTTCGATCGCGTGCGGCGGGACGATGGCATCTCCTATCTGGTGCTGTTTAACGACAGCGGCAAACTCGTCGCCGCCAGCGGCTGGGGCAGCCAGCAGCCGCTGCCGGCGTTGGACCAATCAATTACCGATACCGCGGTGACCGCCAAAGGGCGGTTCGACACCGAAACCGGGATCGCCGTGCAGGGGGAAAACTACGGGCGGCTGCGGTTCGGGCTGTCAACCGCCTTCATACAGGCGGCGCGCACCGAGCTGATCCGCGACAACCTGCTGATCGGGGTGGTCGCGCTGATCCTGTCGCTCGTTTCGATGATCGCGCTGGCCTACTGGCTCACGCGCAACCTCACCCGGCTCACGAAAGCGAGCGAAAGCCTCGCGGCGGGCGATCTCAACCTGCGGTTGCCCGTCGAAGGCGGCGACGAGGTGGGCAAGCTCACCCACGCCTTCAACACCATGGCCGCCGCGCTGCAGGGCCGTCTCAAGGCGCTCGGCGAGAGCGAGGCCAAGTTCACCGCGATCGCCGACTACAGCTACGACTGCGAACTGTGGATCAGCCCCGAGGGCAAGCTCATCTGGATCAACCCGCGCGTGCTCGACATGTTTGGCTACACCCCCGAGGAGTGCCTCGCCACCGAGAACTTCCCGGCGCCGTTCATCAGCGAGCCCGACGTCGGGCGCACGGTGCGGCAGGTCCGCCGCGCGCTGCGGGGCAACAGCGGGGCGGACTACGAGTTCCGCGCCCGGCGCAAGGACAGTTCCGAGTTCTGGGCCGCCGCCGACTGGCGCCCCATCTATGACACCCGCGGCGGCTACCTCGGCATCCGCATCAGCATCCGCGACATCACGCAGCGCAAGGAAGCCGAGCAGCGGCTGGAGACCACCGTCGTCGAGCTGCGCGACGCGCAGGCGGTGCAGCAGGAATACCTGACGCGCGCGCAGGACGAGCACGCGCGGCTCTCGGCGCTGCTGGCGGCGATGAACATGGGGATACTCTTCGTGTCCCACGACGACAGGGTGGTGTACAGCAATCCCGCGTTCACCCGCATCTGGATGATCGCGCCGGGCACGCGCCTGATCGGCCGCAATTCACAGGAAGTGCTCGCCAGCTCCGCGTGCGTCCTGGCCCGGCCGGAAGAGCAGGGCAAGCGCATCCTGCGCCTGCCGCGCGAGGGCGAGATCCTCGGGACGCTGGAGATCCAGATGGCGGACGGCCGGCTCGTCACCCAGCAGGTGCATTCGGTCGAGGACGTCTACGGCCGCCCGGTCGGCCACCTGTGGCTGTTCGAGGACGTCACCCGCCAGCGCCAGACCGCGGATCAGCTGATCTATCTCGCCGAGCGCGACGCATTGACCGGTCTTTTCAACCGTCACCGCTTCAACGAGGAGCTGGGGCGCATGATTGCGGACGCCGAGCGCCACGACTCGCGGGTGGCGCTGCTGTTCTTCGATCTGGACGATTTCAAGTACATCAACGACACCTTCGGCCACCGTGCGGGCGATGCGATGCTGATCCGCGTTGCGGGAGAAGTAGCGGGCCATGTGCGGCGCAACGAAATCTTCGCGCGACTCGGCGGCGATGAGTTCGCGGTCCTGGTGCCGGATATTTCCGACGAGATGCTGCGCGTGCTCGCCGAGCGCATCACGTACTCGATCGCACAGGTGCGTTTCCAGTTCGAGGGCCAGAGCCTGCGTTTGACGAGCTCGCTCGGCATCGCGGTCTACCCGGATCACGCCGACAATGTAGAGGACCTCATCGCGCGCGCCGACACCGCGATGTACCAGGCGAAGGAAGCGGGCAAGAACGCCTGGCGCATTTACCGCAGCGATCTCGACACCACGCAGCAGATGGTCTCGCGCCTGTCGTGGAACGACCGCATCCTGCACGCCCTGGAGAACAACCTCATGGACCTGCAGTTCCAGGGGGTCTACTCCACCACCGACCGCTCGCTTTCGCATTTCGAGGTGCTGGTGCGCATGCGTGACAAGGACGACTCTTCGTTGCTGCTCATGCCGGGCCAGTTCATCCCGGTCGCGGAGAAGTCGGGCAAGATCCTCGACATCGACCGCTGGGTACTGCGCGAGTCGATCCAGATGCTGGCCGAGCTCAAGTCGCTCCCGGCGCTGGCGGTCAACATCTCAGGGCGCTCCTTCGACGAGCCGATGCTGCCTCAGTACATCGCCGAGCAGCTCAAGCGCTACGGCGTGGCGCCGCGGCGGCTGATGGTGGAGCTCACCGAGACCTCGGCGGTATCGGACCTGCACGACGCGCAACGCTTCATCGAGGCGCTGCATCAGACCGGCTGCGGCGTGAGCCTCGACGATTTCGGCACCGGCTTTTCCTCCTTCGCCTACCTCAAGCACCTGCAGGTGGACTCGGTGAAAATCGACGGTCTGTTCATCCGCAACCTGCCGAACGAGTACGACAACCAGTTGTTCGTGAAAGCGATGGTGACCGTCGCGCGCGGGCTGCACAAGACCACCATCGCCGAGTGCGTGGAGGATGAGGAAACGCTCACCATGCTGAAGAGCTTCGACGTGGACTGCGTGCAGGGCTATTTCCTGGAGAGGCCGCGGGTCGACCATCCCTTGCTGATCGCCGCTTCGCGCTTTAAAAACACCAACCTGGAGCTGCGGTTTACTTGAGGGGAGGGGCGCCGTAACATGCCTGCAACAGTGGGGCGCTAGTCTGGAGGTTTAGCCATGCCTCGGATGGTGAAGTGCGTGAAGCTCGGGCGCGAGGCCGAAGGCCTTGATTTTCCGCCCTATCCCGGCGAGCTCGGCAAGCGCATTTACGACCACATATCGAAAGAGGCGTGGAAGCAGTGGCTCGAACACCAGAAAATGCTGGTCAATGAGAACCGGCTCAACCTCGCGGACAAGAAAGCGCGCGACTACCTCGCGCAGCAGATGGAAAGGCACTTCTTCGGCGGCGGGGCGGACGTCGCCGCCGGCTACGTTCCGCCTTCCAAGAAGTAACCACTACGCACGACATCACCGACAGGGCCATGGCCCGGCCACCGCGCCGCGTGCGGCGCGGGCCCCGCGCGCCAGCGCGACGCGATGAACAAGCCACGCGACATTCCGGAGCTGTACCTCAACCGCGAGCTCGGGCAGCTCGCGTTCAACCGGCGCGTGCTGGCGCAGGCGGAAAACCGCGCCACGCCCCTGCTCGAGCGGCTCCGGTTTCTGTGCATCGTCAGCAGCAACCTCGATGAGTTTTTCGAGATCCGCGTCTCGGGCCTGAAGGCCGAGATCGAGGCCGGCTCGCCCGCGATCGGTCCCGAGCGCATGCGCGCCGACCAGGTGTTCAGGCAGGTGGCGAAGGAAGCGCACGAACTGGTGGCGGCGCAATACCAGCTGCTCAACCAGGAAATCCTGCCCGGGCTCGTGAACGAAGGCATCCGGTTTCTCCGCCGCGCCGATTTCACCCCGGCGCAGGCGGAGTGGATCAAGGCCTACTTCTTGCGCGAAGTGATGCCGGTGCTCACGCCGATCGGGCTCGATCCGGCGCACCCCTTCCCGCGCGTGCTCAACAAGAGCCTCAACTTCGCCGTCGAGCTCGAAGGCAAGGATGCCTTCGGCCGCAACTCGGGAATTGCCATCGTGCAGGCGCCGCGCGTGCTGCCGCGCGTCATCCGTTTGCCCAGGGAGATTTCGGAGGTGGAGTACGATTTCGTGTTCCTCTCCTCGATTCTGCACGCGCATGTCGGGGAGCTGTTCGCCGGCATGAAAGTGGTGGACTGCTACCAGTTCCGCGTGACCCGCAACAGCGAGCTGTTCGTGGACGAGGAGGAAGTGAAGGACCTGCGCACCGCGCTGCGCGGTGAATTGCCCCACCGCCAGTTCGGGGACGAAGTGCGGCTCGAGGTCGCGGCGAATTGCTCGCCGCAGATCTCGGACTTCCTGCTCGCGCAGTGCAACCTCGGGCAGGACGATCTCTACCGCGTGGACGGGCCGGTCAACCTGGTGCGGCTCATCAACGTGCCCGACCGGGTCGAGCGTCCCGATCTCAAGTTTGCGGCCTTCCGTCCCGGACTGCCGGCGCAGCTCGAACGGCCGGGAGACCTGTTCAGCGCCATCCGCGACGGCGATATCCTGCTCTATCACCCGTTCCAGTCGTTCCAGCCGGTGATCGCCTTCCTCGAGCAGGCGGCACGCGATCCTGCGGTGGCGGCGATCAAGATGACGGTCTACCGCACCGGAGCGGAATCGGAGCTGATGGAAATCCTGATCGGCGCGGCGCGCAGCGGCAAGGAAGTGACCGTGGTGCTGGAGCTGCTCGCGCGTTTCGACGAGGAGGCCAACATCAACTGGGCGCAGCGGCTGGAGGAAGTCGGGGCGCACGTGGTCTACGGCGTGGTCGGGCACAAGACCCACGCCAAGATGCTGATGGTGGTGCGGCGCGAAGAGGAGCGGCTCAAGCGCTACGTGCATCTCTCGACCGGTAATTATCACCCGCGCACCACCAAGCTCTACACCGACTTCGGGCTGTTCACCTGCAACGAGGAGATCGGTGCCGACGTCAACGACATCTTCATCCAGTTGACCGGGCTCGGGCGCGCCACCAAGCTGAAGCACCTGTGGCAGTCACCGTTCACGTTCCACAAGCAGATCCTGCGCGCGATACAAAACGAGACCGAGCATGCGAAAAATGGCGGCAAGGGGCGCATCATCGCCAAGATGAACGCGCTGCTCGAGCCGGAAACCATCGCCGCGCTCTACGAGGCCTCCAAGGCCGGCGTCGAGATCGATCTCATCTTGCGCGGCGTGTGCGCGCTCAAGCCCGGCATACCCGGTGTGTCGGAAAACATCCGCGTGCGCTCCATCGTCGGGCGCTTCCTTGAGCACTCGCGCGTGTTCTATTTCCACAACGGCGGGGCGGAAGACGTGTACCTGTCGAGCGCGGACTGGATGGACCGCAATTTCTTCCGGCGCGTGGAAGTGTGTTTTCCCGTGCTCGATCCCAAGCTCAAGAAGCGCGCCATCAACGAGGGCCTCAGGCCCTATCTCGAGGACAACAGCCAGGCGTGGGAGATGGACCCGGAAGGGCACTATCACCCCAAGCCCCCGCGCCGCGGCAAGCCCGTTGCTGCACAGGATGCGCTGATCGAGATGCTGGCGCGCGGGCCCTCGGCCTAGTTCGGCTGCCTGCCGCTGTTAGAATTTCGGCTCCCGCATCCGCGCGGACGCCATGAAACCCGCCCGTTCCGCCCAAGAGATCGAGCGCAAGCTGCCGGTTCCGCGCGCCGCGCCGGTCAAGGCGCGCGCCGCGGCGCTTGCCGCGGACAGGTCGGTCAACGACGCGTTCAAGGCGGTGCTGTGGGCGAACCTCGCCCATCTGCAGGCGAACGAGCGCGGCATGCTCGAAGGCCGCGATCCCGAATACCTCCACCAGATGCGGGTCGCGCTGCGCCGGATGCGCGCGGCATTCAGCGTGTTCGCGCCGCTGTTTCCCGAGGCGGTGACCGCGCCTCTGGTCGCGGAGCTCAAGTGGCTCGCCGGTGCGCTCGGACCGGCGCGCGACTGGGACGTGTTCGTCACGGAAACGCTGCCGGCGATTGCGGCGGATTCCGGCGAGCACGCGCAGCTCGGCGCGCTCGGTAAACGTTGCGCGCGGCTGCGACGCGCGGCCCATCGGCGGGCGCACGGCGCGGTCGCCTCAAAGCGCCACCAGCGGCTCATGCTGTCGCTCGCCGGCTGGCTCGCAGCCGAGGCCTGGCTTACCCGGATGGATGAGGCGGCGCGCGCCCGGCTCGCTGGCCCGGCGCGCGGTTTCGCGGGCGTGGTGCTGGAGAAACGCTATGCGCAGGTGAGGAAACGCGGCCGCAAGCTCGCGCAGCTCGACGCTTCCGAGCTGCACCGCCTGCGCATCGCGGTCAAGAAGTTCCGCTATGCCACGGACTTCTTCGCCGGGCTCTACCGGGCGAGGCGAGTGCGCGAGATGCGGGAACGGCTCGTCCGCCTGCAGAATATACTGGGCGCGATGAACGACGCCGCGACGGTCGAGAACATGACGGGCACAGTGTTTCGCGGCGCCGGCAACCGGAGTGCGAAAAAGGCGAGGGACATTCTGCTTGCCTGGAGCCGCGGCCGTGCGGCCACGCTGAAGCGCGAGCTGAAAGGCGCCTGGAAGGAATTCCGCTCCGCCGAAAAATTCTGGTAGACACCAGAATTTTTTACTTGCGTTCATCTGTAGCTTCATTTTGAGCCTGCTGCAGTCACGAATCACGACTCACGAATCACGCCTTATGGAATTGATACTGTGGCGTCACGCCGACGCCGAAGACGGCGTGCCGGATGAAGAGCGCAGCCTCACCGCCAAAGGCGAGAAGCAGGCGCAGAGCATGGCAGCCTGGCTCAAGGAGCGGCTGCCCAAGGATGCGGTAATACTGGTGAGCCCGGCGAAGCGTGCGCAGCAGACGGCGCAGGCACTCACCAGGAAATTCGAGACCAGCAGGGAAGTGGGCACGGCGGCAACGCCGCGCTCCGTGCTCAAGGCCGCAGGATGGCCGCGCGGCGCAGGCACCGTGGTGGTGGTAGGGCACCAGCCGACGCTGGGCCAGA
>JAHFRO010000135.1 GCA_023266245.1 Betaproteobacteria bacterium
GGTCGGGGAGGTCATGGAAATCGCCGGCGCGCTCGAGGCCCGCCTCGCGGTAACATTGCTCGAGCGCCAGCGTCGCGCGGCCCATCACCGCGCCGTCGAGATAGAGACCGGCATTGAGCGCCACCGCCGCAGGCGGCGCGAGAAACAGCTTGCTGTACGCCCGCAGCAGCGTGAGATGGTCGGGAACGGCCGCAATGGCGGCGCGGAATTTCGCGATCTCCTGCGCAATTGGGTAACCCGACTCGCGAGCGATCTGTTGCAAATCGTCAGCCAGGTAATTCGCCATCGCTCGATGGGACTCCGCGCTCGGCGCAAGGAAAGCGCGCGCGAGACAAAGATAAAACTCGGCGCGGTTCATCGGTTCAGCCACGGTTGCCGGCATCAGGCTCAATTCGGGGTATTGGCGTGGTCATGTTATGCAAAAAACCGCCGGGCGGGGAGCCCCCGTCCGGCGGCGCCTTGGCTCTGGTGCGCTGGCTACTTGGGGAATCGGGTGCTCGTGCCGGGGTAGAGCGCGCAGCGCGGCGCCCATGCTACCCCGAGCAGACTCACCTTGGCCGCTCAGCGCGCCCCGGCGCCTTGAGGTGCCATTTCCTCGCCCTTGGGCCCCGGGTATTCGTCAAGCCTGAAGAGCTTGTCGCCCGCGGCGTAGAGCAGGAAGGTCAGCGCCACGGCGACCACCACCAGCATCCACTCGGTGAACGAGGGCGTGTATTCGATGAAACCGGGAATCCAGCTTCCCTTGAATACGGGCAGCATCTGCCCCACGACCAGAAACTCCAGGCGGCCGATAAAGAGGCTGACCATCACCAGCACTGCCGCAGTCACTTGCATCTTGCGCTGGCGCTGCAGGGTCGGCGAGAGCATCAGGAAGAAAGGCAGCACCAGCCCGAGCCAGAATTCGGCCTGGAACAGCGGGGAGCGCACGAGATGAGCGTAAACCTGCAGTCCGTCCAGATTGCTCCACAGGCCCGTGATCGTGCGCGAGACAGCCGCCAGGATGGTGATGCCGATCAGGGTGGCGAATACGTTGGGCAGCGCCCTCCCGAAAGCCATCTCGCGCAGCGCCGGCGCCATCTTCTTGCGGTCAATGTCATAGCTGAGATAAGTGAAGGCTACGGTAAATGCCGCGCCGCTCAGGGCCGCCGTAATCAGAAAGTAGACCGGCAGCATTGCGTCATACCACATCGGCCGCATCGCCATCATTCCGAACAGCAAACCCAAGGTGCTGTGCGCGATGACCACCGAGACGAATGACGCGATGCCCAACGCCCGGCTCAACGGGCTGTCCCAATCGCCGGCGTTGATGCGCCAGAATTTGGCCAGCAGCAACACGAGGTAGAGCGTGTAGAACACCCCCATCCAGAACATGGGCGAAACGTACTGCATGCCGAGCGGCACTGCCCACAGCATGCGGAACGGATGGCCGAGCTCCAGGGCGAGTACGGTGAAGCCGGCAACCAGCGTTACCACCGCGAGCCACACACAGCGTTTGGCCACAGGATAGAACTCCTCGAAGCCAAACAACATCGACAGCGACGCGATAAACGTGAGCCCCGTGGACGTCAGCACCAAGAACACGTAAGTCGAGATCGGCAGGCCCCAGGTGATGCCGTAGCTATTGGTGTTGAACGCTGCATGGCCCTGCGTGAGCAGTGCGAAGAAAACGATCGCCAGACTGATCACGAGCACCCCCACGGAGATCTTGAGGACGCGAGTCATGCTCGGCGATTCGCCGTCCGCCAGCAGCGTTTTTAACAGCAGCGGGATGGACATTTGCGCTTGCTGTTCCGGTAATGGCATGGACATGTGCACCTCCGGTTAAGATTTGTTGTTGGCCCGGCTGCTGGGCACCGCGCCCGCTTCGCCGGCCAAGTAATAGACCTGCGGCTTGTTGCCGAGGTGGTCGAGCAGCCGCACGCCGCGCTTCTTGGCAATCAGCTTGCTTACCTCGCTTTCCGGATTGTCGAGGTCGCCAAAATAACGCGCCCCCGGCGCGCAGGTGACGACACAGGCCGGCGTGTAATCCCGCAGGTTGGGATCGTTCGGATCGAGGTCCGCGACGCCCTTCGGGGCCTTGCTGATGCGGTGATAGCAGAACGTGCACTTGGACACCACGTCGTTGGGCTGAACGCCCACGCCGCGCTTCCAATCCTCTCGCGTGGCCGGCATTCTCCACGGCGGGCTCCAGGAGTGCTCGCCGTCGCTCTTGAACACTGTCTTGACGTTCGGCTCGACCAGCGGCTTTTCATCGGTGTAGAAGCGCACCCCGTACGGGCAAGCGATCATGCAGTACTTGCAGCCGATGCATTTATCCCAGTTGATCAGCACCGCGCCGTCTTCGGTCTTGTAGGTCGCTCCGGTCGGACACACGTGCATGCACGACGGATTCTCGCAATGCATGCACGGACGTGGAAACCATTTCAGTTGCGCGCTCGGGTACTCGCCTTCGGTATAAAACAGCACGTCCTGCCAGTGCTCGCCCGGCAGGCGGTTGTTTTCCATGCCGCAAGCGACCGAGCAAGCCTGGCAGCCCGTGCATTTCTCGAGGTCTATTACCATTCCCCATTTCATGGTCAGCTCCTATGTCGGAATTAGGCCCGTTCCACGGTGACTTTGCCGGTGTAGTAAGCGGCGAGACCCGAGATCGGCTCGGAAACGTTCGCGGTCACCTCGGTGGTGCTGCCGGTGGGCAGCCGGTTCTTCGCCCAGCGTCCCATAGCCCAGTGGCCGTGTTCCTGCGGTAGCACCACAGTGTCGGGGCGAACACCTTGATAGTACCGGGCGATGGCCTCGATGCCGCCGACGGGCGATTTGATCCGCACCTTGTCACCGTTGCGAATGCCGCGCTTGCGCGCAGTGTCGGGATGGATCTCCAGATACACCGTTTTGTTACCGCCCACGGTTGGCTGCTGTAGCGCGATCGCGTGAGGCAGGTTCGCGCTGCGGCCTTCCGCGTGCATCGCCGTTTTCGGCGTGACGAAATGCAGGTCGCCGCCGCCGGTATATTGCGGCGCGACCCATTGCGGGAAGCCCACCCGCTCCTCGGGGATGCCCAGTTTCTTGTTGATATACGCGGCGTAGTGCTCGAGGTAGCTTGATTTGAGCTCGAACTTGCCGGACTCGGTCTTGATCAGCTTCGCCTTGACCTCCTCCGGCTTCATCGGCTTGTTGTAGCTCTTGCCATCCCACTCGTAGAACTCGCCCCGGATCTGCTGCCACAGATAAGGCTTCTTGTACCAGACGCCCTTGTCCTTCCAGGTATCGAAGCCAGTGACGCCGTTGTCGCCCGGCGCTTTCTCAAAACCTTTCGCCAGGTGGCGGATCACGTTCTCGGTATCTTTCAGGGCCTTGTAGTACTCGCCCATCGGCCCCTTGATGCGCTTGCCGATCTCGATCAGGACATCGCCGAAGACCTTGGTGTCATAGAGTGGTTTGACCGCCGGCACGCGCAGGGTGGTCATCGGCCAGCCCTGGAACGGATAGGATTCAGCGCATTGCAAGCGCTCGAGATAGGTGTGATCCGGCAGAATGAGATCGGCCAGCATCGCCGTCTCGCCTGGGAAAGGTGAGGTATCGATGACGAAGATGTCTTTGAGCGCCTCCTCCCACGCCTTGGGGTCCGGCGAGTTGAACGTCGGGTTGGTGAGATAGAACATCGCCGTGTCGAGCTGGTACGGCTTGCCCGCGAGATGGTTCCTGGCGATCTCCTGCAGCATGTTGCTTGCCATCGGCCAGTCTTCGGTCTTGACCCGATCGATCCTGGGCTTCTTGCGATCGCCCGACTTGGCGTAATCGTCCACGTAGTCGTCGGCTTTCACCGGCAGCGGGCCGTACGGAACCCCCATTTGGTAGAACAGGCCCCCTTTGGCAAACATTGAGCCCGCCAGCGCGTTCAACGCGTGGATCGCCATTCCGTTGTAGACGCCGTTGGTGTGGGTCGTGGGCCCGCGCTCGAACAGCGCGATTGCGGGCCGGGTGGTACCGAACTCGCGTGCAACCGCGATGATCTCTTTTTCCGGGATCGTCGTGATTTCCGCCGCCCACTTCGGGGTGCGATCCTTGACCTCGTTATTCCACCACTCGATGAGGCCCAAGGTCCATTTTTCCTTGAAGCTGGCGGGGTCGACCGGCAGGCCCGGCTTGAACTGATTGACGCCGTCCTTGAAATCGCCGACGAATTCGCGATCCCACAGTCCTTCGGTCAGCATCACGTGCGCGATTGCCAGCGCCATTGCGCCGTCGGTGCCGGGCTTGACGTAGAGCGCGCGGTCAGCGGCAGCAGCGGTCGTGTTCAGGTGCACATCCACGACCGTGACGCGAGTCTTGGGGCTCTTGGTGCGCATGAGCCCCCACTGCTGCATGTTGTTGTTAAACGGACGGAACGCCTCCAGGAAGCTCGCGCCGAAGTTGAGGACGTAGTTCGTATTGGCGTAGTCGTAGGCGTTGTAGGAATAGTTGCCGTCGAGGCAGGATTTTGCCTTCTTGCTGGCGTCGGAACACATCGACGAGTGGTTGATCTCTGCATTCGGAGACCCGTAGAGCTTGCCGAAAGTGCCGAGCAGCCCGGCATCGCTCGCGCCCCACCCACGCCCGAACAGGATTGCGAAGCGGTGCGACTCGCCCTTGTCGCGCAGGCTTTGCAGCCGCGCTGCGACGGTGTTGAGCGCTTCGTCCCAGGAAACCGGCACGAATTTCGGATCCTCATTGCGCCCCTTTTTCGGATTGGTGCGCTTCATCGGCCCCTTGAAGCGGTCCGGGTCATACAGGATGTAAGCGCCAAGATGGCCCTTGGGACAGAGCTTGCCATTGGCAATCGGGCTATCGAGCGAGCCGTAGATCGCGTGCACCCGGCCATTGGTGGTGTAAACGTCGATGCCGCAGCGCGCCGGACACTGATGGCACACGCTCTTGGTGATCACGGTCTTGCCTTCTTCCGCGGCGAGCGCGCTCTTTGCCTCGGCCAGCGTCGGAAAGCCGGAAAGCCTGTCAAGACCTGCTCCCGCCGCTGCGGTCGCGCCCGCGACGCCGGTTGCCTGCAGGAAACGCCGCCTCGTGATCAAGGTATTCAGAACGTTCATCGCTCGTTCTCCTCTTTTGCAATCAAGTCCACTAACCGGGATCCGAAACGCCGCCCGCGCATGGCGTCACGATGTGAGCGCTCGCGGCCCGGGGCGTGGCAATTCAGGGTCATCGTGCCGCTCCGAAAATCTGTTGAAACGCCGACCGCGCAAGGTAGTACGATTTGCGGCAAGCGGGACATCGCTGGTCTTTCCCGGCGTCCGCAAACGACCGCCCGCAGTCGTAACATTCGCGCGGCGTCCACCGCGTCAATGCCGTCGCGCCGCGCGGGACCTCGCCATCGCCTTGCGGAACAAGGGTCAGCGCCTGTTCCGGACAACCCCGCGTGCAGTCGCCGCATGCGATGCATGCATTGGCGTCAAACGCGATGCCTGCCGTCGCGCCATCTTCGCTGTCGTAGGCTTGCAGCGCGCGTGTGGGGCAAGTGGCAGCGCACACCTTGTGATTGCGGCACGCTTCCGATACCCGGAGCGCGGGAAACAGCTCGGCAGGAAGCGACCGGCCGTGCTGCGCGCCCAGCACAGCAGCTTGTGCCAGCAACTGCGAGCGCGCGGTCGTTTCAATCTTGACGCGACGTGCGCGGCGCGATTGCGCGCCCTCGTCAAGCTGGCCAGCGGCAATGGGCACGATGGCGCGCGCAGCGTTGCGCGTAATGCCAGCGAAAAACTCGCGACGGCCCAGGGGTTGCGCCGCCAGCGGCTCGGGAATCTCGGTCGGCATTTGCGCGCGCAGCAACGGCAAGCTTTCGATGCGAGGCAATGCCTCCTCCGCCACGCCGAGTTCCGCCAGCAATGCGCGCGCCGCGTCCAGCGCCTCTTGTGCCGGGTGATTAGCTCCGCCGCCGGCGCTGCACTGACCGCACCAGCCGCGATCGACCAGCACGACTCGGCGGCCGCCGGAAGCAGCGTGCCACTGCACGAGCTGGTGCAAGGCGATGCCGCCCAGGCACGGCACGCGCATCACGTCCGGTGGCGAATCCGACGCCGGGACTTTCCAGCAATCGACGTAAAGCGGCGTTTTGCCTGCCGCTGCGCGCGGCGGGTTCACTGCGAACCCCTCTAAATGCAGCGCTCCCGTCGGGCATACCGCGCTGCACTGACCGCAGTGCAGGCATCCATCGGCAAGTTCGATCCGTTCGTTACTTACGCGCAGAACGCGCGGCGGGCATGCTTGCGCGCATTTGTCGCAGTCGCTGTAACGGGAACGCAGCCTCAGGCACTGGTCCGGGTTGAGCTGAAGGGATGCGTCATCCCGCACGCGCCGGAACGTATTGGAGCGCGGTGCGGGTTGCCGGTTGGCGACGGGCGAAGCGAAACTTTGAGTCATGGCGCCGCCGTCCGCATTGGT
>JAHFRO010000136.1 GCA_023266245.1 Betaproteobacteria bacterium
CGTCGTAGTGGATCACCTGCGAGACACCGAATTTGGCCTTGAGCTGGCCGTCGATGCGCTTGCCGATCTTGGCCATGCTGGTCCAGCCGTTGTTGAGATAGCCCAGCGTCTTGCCCTTGAGCCCGCTCACCGCGGGAACGGCGAGCTGCTTCGCGGGGTTCGGGCTTCTCGGGTCGAGGTACTGCATAGTTGCTCCTTCCTATTGGCGCGGGATTTCAATCAGCTGCGTGACCATCTCGGTGCTGGAAAAGCTCGGGATGTAGGTCACGTGATAGGCTTCCGGACCGCCCGCCACCAGGATCGCGATGTCCTCGGGCCGGCGGCACAACTGGATGCTGCGGCTTCGGTCCCAGTCATTATAGATCGGGTGCGAGATCTGCTTTTCCTCGGGCAGGCCGGAAAGGGGAATGAGCGTGCGCGGGAAGAGCTCCTTCTTGATCCGCGCCTTGTCCCAGCCGTGCTCGGCGAAGATCCTGGCGTGCCCCGGAGAAAACACGACGACGGGATTGCCGGTGCCGCGGAGATAGCCGTTGTTGCCGTAGCAGGCCATGCCGTTGGCGACCATGTGCACGATGCTCTCGGGAGTGAGGAAGCAGGCGTAGAGGTTCTGTGTCCCCTGTCCGCCGAACACGGTGACGGTGCTCTGCTCGCGCCGGTATCCGAGCTCGACGTGGAACGGCTCCCACGGGCTTTCCTCCTCGAGCTCGCCGAAGCAGAAGCTGAAGCGGCCGGGGTAGCCGTGGATGGATTTCGAGACATCGCCGGGCGGACAGCCGCCGATGTTGAGCAGCGCGAGTTTCACCGCGCGCCCGATCGTGGCGTTGGCGCGAAAGCCGGGGCCCATGCAGCCGCGGCCGCAGTGGATTCCGATCTGCTTGCGGATCGGGCCGTTCACGACGAGCACCGGCGAAACCGGGTTGGTCGTCGTCTGCACGCCGAGCAGGTTGTATTTCGGTTCGGCGAGCGCGCGGATCGCCGCGATCACGACCGGGAAGTATTCGGGCAGGCAGCCCGCCATCACGGCGTTGACCGCGAGCTTTTCCACGGTCGCCGGGCCGCCCTCGGGCGGAATGTTCGCGATGACCTGGTCCGGCGGGAGCCCGACGTGATCGATCATCGCGCGCACGTATTTTTCCAGCGGCGGGATGACCGGCAGGCCGTCAGTCAGCCCCTTGCCGACCATGTCGCCGAAGAGTTCCGCGATGTCGTCCGGGCCTTCGATGCGTGGCGAAGCGAGTGCGCCTGTCAAATCGTCCCCCTGTAGGGTTGTTGCGTGCTGTGACCGAAATTATAGAGCAACTGCGCGCGGGCATTCCGGCGATCAGCCGCCTTGCACGCGGCGCCGGCCGCGGCAGTCCCCGCTTCTTTTATCGCGTCCGCGATCAGCCCCGTGTAGCCGCGGCGCACCGCGCCGGCGGCCCACACACCCGGCAGCGCGGTTTCCAGCGCGCTGCCGGTGACAATCGCGCCTTGCGCGTCGCGCGCGATCGCCTGCGGCAGGAACTCGCTGTTGGGGGTGAGGCCTACGTGTCCTTTGTGGTTCAGCTTTGCTTTTATCCGCGTTTATCTGCGTCTGAATTCTTGATTTTGCTTTTCCTTGGCGTCCTTGGCGGCAAGAGCTTTTGCGGGCGCGCCGGCCGGCGCCGCGGGCCCCAGAATGGCGGCGAAGTCCTTGCGCATCTTGCGCGCGTCGCCGACGCGTTGCGTGATAGCGAGCGTATCGAGGTGTTCCAGGATCTCGATCGCGAGGCTGCGGCCGATGCCGGTGGCGTCGCGGTATTGCGCGGCGGTGAACGTGCCGTTGGCACCCGCCTGCGCCAGGGCCTGCGCGGTGGCCGCCAGCGTGGCGAGCGTGGCGCGTGGATAGAAGCGCTCCGCCGTCACCCTGATCACTTCGCCGCTGCGGCTCTTGCGGTGCAGGAAGTCCTTGAGCTTCGCTTCGTTGAGCTTGAGCTTGAGGGCGAGCTCCGGCAGCGTGGGCAGCGCGAGACCGCCTGCCTGCAGTGCCGGCAGCACGGTCTGCCACAGTTTTTCGTCTTCCGGATTGGAAGTCGCGTCGTGTCCCGGCAGGCGTACCACCGCGCCGCCGATTTCGAGCCTGCGCTCGTCCGCGAGCTCGCGCACGAGCAACTGGAATGCCTCGACGGGAAGCTGCGGCGCGAGCTGCGCGCGCAGCACCTCGGTTTCCACGCCCACCGCCTGCGGCTGGGCGCGATGGAAATCGCGCACTGCGGCGGGCACCCGTTCGCGCAAGGTGTCGCGCTGTGCCTGCGCCACGCCGATGCGGTTTTCCTTGCCGAGGACGGCGACGCCGGCGGCGGAGTAAAGCCGCATGGCGCGCTCGGGCTGGAGATTGAAAGTCCGCTCGAAGCGGGCGAGGTCCACGCCCTGGCCCCGGGCTTTGAGCAGCCCGGCGAGCGCCGCCTCGGGCGAGCCGCACTCGAGCGCGGCGAGTTCGGCGTTCCGCGCCGCTGCCGCGCGGCGCGTGGCGCCGGCGAACGGGTCGAGCACGACACCCCCGCCCAGCGTGCGGCGCGCCGACTGGTCGCGCAGGATGAAACGGTCGCCGTTGAGCGCGCCGACCGGCTTCTCCAGCACCAGTTGCGCGCTCGTGGAGGCCCCGGGCGCAATCGCGCTGCCTCTGGGAATCGCGATGCGGGCGGTGACGTCGGCGGTTGCGAGATGCACGTGCACCGGCGTCCAGTGCTCGAGCGCGTGGGCCTCGGCGGCGAGCACGCTGACCCGCGCGTCCACGCGCTGCGTCGGCGCGTGGATTGCCTCGGCGAGCACCCAGTCGCCGCGCGCCACGGTCTCGAGGTCGGCGCCCGTCAGGTTGAGCGCGCAGCGCTGCCCGGCCTGCGCGTGCTCCGCGGCGAGACCGCGGATCTGGATGCCGCGCACGCGCACCGGCGTGCCTTTGGGGGAGACCACCAGCTTGTCGCCGGGAGCGACGCTCCCGTTGAATACGGTGCCCGTCACCACCGTTCCGCTGCCGGCGATGGTGAAAGCGCGGTCTATGGCAAGCCGGAAATGCTGGCCCTCGACTTTGCGGGCAATAAGCGCTTCGGCCGCCGCGGCGAGCCTCTGCTTGAGTTCCGCGATGCCGGCGCTGGTTACGGCTGAGACTGCGAGCACCGGTACGCCCGCGAGTTGGGTCGGGGCGAGCAGGGCGGTGACCTCGGAGGCGGCTTTTGCGACCTGCTCGGGCGCAACGCGGTCGGTCTTGGTGATGACCGCAATGCCCCGGCTGATTCCGAGCAGGTCGAGGATGTGCAGGTGCTCGACGGTCTGCGGCATGACGCCGTCGTCGGCGGCGACCACCAGCAGCGCGAAATCAATCCCGCACACCCCCGCGAGCATGTTGCGGATGAAGCGCTCGTGACCCGGCACGTCCACGAAGCCGATCAGGGCCCCGCTCTCGAGCGGCCAGTAGGCGAAACCGAGGTCGATGGAGATGCCGCGCGCCTTCTCTTCCGGCAGCCGGTCGGTGTCCACGCCGGTCAGCGTCTTCACCAGCAGCGTCTTGCCGTGGTCTATGTGGCCTGCGGTCGCGACGATCATTGCGTAAACCCCAAATCAGCCACAGAGGTCACAGAGGACACAGAGAGATACCAGAGTAGTGAGTCTCATGGTTTCGATTCAATTTTCGCCTTTCTCTGTGATCTCTGTGTTCTCTGTGGCTAAAGGTTTTCGAATTTCAACTGATCAAGCTGCGCGAGGAATTCCGCCTCGTGGTCGAGACAGCGCAGGTCCATGATGAAAGTGCCGTCCTTGACGCGCCCGATAACCGGGACCGGCAGCGCGCGGAACGCCGCGGCGATCTGCGCGGCGAGCGCGCCGCGCCGCTTGCCCGGGGCGCTGACGGCGATGCCGCAGCTCGCGACGAGGTCAACCGGCAGGGAACCGCTGCCGATCTGGCTGCGCAGCGCAACGATGCCGGCCTCGGCCTTGCCCTGCAGCGCCGCCTGCACTGCGGGCAGCAACCGCTGGGCTTGCCCCTCGATCTCTGCGGGCGGGCGCGTGAGCCACTTCAGCGTCGGCAGCGTCTCCTGCAGGCGCCCGGGATCGGCGTAGAGCTTGAGCACGGTCTCCAGCGCCGCGAGCGTCATCTTGTCCACCCGCAGTGCGCGCTTCATGGGATTTTTGCGGATGCGCTCGATCAGCGATGCGCGCCCCACGATCAGTCCCGCCTGCGGGCCGCCGAGCAGCTTGTCGCCGCTGAAGGTGACGACGTCGGCGCCGGCGGCGAGCGCTTCGCGCGGCGTGGGTTCGTGGGGAAGGCCGTAATCCTCGAGATTGACCAGCATGCCGCTGCCCAGGTCTACGATGAACGGGAGAGCGTGCTTGCGGGCGAGGGCGGCGAGATCGGCTTCGGCGACGGCCGCCGTGAAGCCGTGGATGGCGTAATTGCTGGTGTGCACCTTCATCAGCGCCGCGCTGCGCGGCGAGATCGCGCCGGCGTAGTCCTTGAGGTGGGTGCGGTTGGTGGTGCCGACCTCTTTGAGCTTGCATCCGGCGCGCGCCATGATGTCCGGCATGCGGAACGAGCCGCCGATCTCGATCAGCTCGCCGCGCGACACCAGCACTTCCTTCTTCGGCGCGAGCGTATTCAGCACCAGATAGACCGCGGCCGCATTGTTGTTGACCACCAGCGCCGCTTCCGCGCCGGTGAGCCGGGTGAGCCAGCGCTCGACGTGATGGTCGCGCTCGCCGCGGCTGCCGCCTTCCAGGTCGAACTCGAGGTTGACCGGGCGCGTCATCGCTCGCGCCACCGCCTGCACCGCGTCCCGCGGCAGCAGCGCGCGGCCGAGATTGGTGTGCAGCACGGTGCCCGTCAGGTTGAAAACGGGCCGCAGTGAGGGTTGCGTTTGCCGGGCGAGCCGCGCCGCGCACGCGCGCGCGAATCGAGCCTCGTCGAAGGCGGAATCGGAACGGGCGGTACGGCGGACGAGTGCGGCGCGCAGCTCGGTGAGCTCCGCGCGCGCCGCTTCGGTCACCAGTGGCCGGCCGTAGCGCGCAACGAGCCCTGCAACTGCATCGAGCTTGAGCAGCCGGTCGAGTGACGGGATCGCGCGACGCGCGGAAGCCGCGGAATTCAGCATGGCGGGCAACAACCGAGCGTGACGCGGCGGGTGATCGCTACGACGATGCTGCGCAAATGAGCACCACGAAGGGCAACGGAGGCTTTGCAGTTTAGCTCAAGTCCGGGCCCTGTGCTATGCTCGGTGCCGCCCCGGCGCCTGCCACCCTCGGCGCAAATCAACGAGCGGTGAACGGCCGGCACGACCGCCAGACCGAGCCTTGCCGAAGCCGCGTGCGACATCGTGTGGCGGCCGGGAAAACCCGTCACTGCGGGCGCCAAGCGAGTAGAGGAAAACCTATGAAAGCTGCGACAAGATGTGCTGTGGGGCTGATGGCCGTGCTAGGGTCGTTCGGCGCGCTGGCGCAGAAACCGGCCGCCGACTTCAAATATCCGACGCGACCCATACGCTTCATTTGCCCGTACGTCGCGGGCGGCGCGGGCGATATCTTTACCCGCACCATCGGGCAGAAGCTGACCGAGTCACTGGGGCAAACGGTCGTCGTGGACAACCGGCCGGGAGCGAACGGGGGGATCGGCACCGAGATGGTGGCGCGCGCCGCGCCTGACGGCTACACGCTGCTGATGGGCAACAGCGGCCCGATGGCGGTCAACCCGGTGCTGTACCGGAAGGTGCCGTACGATCCGATGAAGGACTTTGCTCCGATCACGCAGGGCACTTCCTATATGTACGTGCTGGTGGTGCCGCCGTCGCTGCCGGTGAGGACGATCGACGATTTCGTCGCGGTGCTCAAGTCCAAGCCCGGCCAGATGACCTACGGCTCGACGGGGATCGGCGGAGGCAACCACCTCTCCGGCGAGCTGTTCAACCTGATGACCGGCACCAGGTCGATCCATGTGCCCTATACCGGCAGCGCGGCGGCGCTGGCGAGCCTGCTCGGCGGGCAGATTTCCTACATGTTCGATACCGTGATCACCTCGGTGCCCCACGTGCGGGCGGGGAAGCTCAGGGCGCTGGGCGTGACTGCGCGCAAGCGTGCTTCCTCATTCCCCGATGTGCCGACGCTCGACGAGCTGGGGCTGAAGGGCTTCGAGCTCACGCAGTGGCAGGCGGTGGTCGCTCCGGGCGGCACGCCGAAGGCCATCGTCGACCTGCTCTACCGCGAGGTCGCGAAGGCGCTCAAGATGCCGGACGTGATCGAGCGCCTGGCGACGCAGGGCGGCAACGAGCTGGTCGGCAACACACCCGAGGAGTTCGCGCAGGTCATCAAGAACGACCTCGCTAGATACGCCAAGCTCGTCAAGGCCGCGGGGATCCAGGTGCAGTGAAAAACC
Organism: Betaproteobacteria bacterium; assembly: GCA_023266245.1. Lineage (GTDB taxonomy): Bacteria > Pseudomonadota > Gammaproteobacteria > Burkholderiales > SG8-41 > SG8-41. The sequence continues at coordinate 6,377 of JAHFRO010000136.1, forward strand.
TTAACCTCTCACCGCAGAGGACGCTGAGGACGC